>JBCBKZ010000645.1:0-3653 GCA_038520955.1 Bacteroidota bacterium
GGTCGAAAGAGAGTTGTTTCAGGTCATCTCCGGAGGATACTTCTACTATCTCCCTAATGACATTTATGTCATTCAGGGAAACGGCCTTTTCTTTAAGCTCTGTTTTCAGCCTGCCTATCTTTTCTCCGTTGAGTTTTTGAAGCTCTTTTTCCAGGGCTTTATGTTTCTCTGCCAGGTCCTTCACTGCTTTCTCCAGATCAGCGGGAGATTTCAGGAAGGAGGAGATGTTGTTCAGTGTTTGTTCTTTCTGATGGAAATAGCTTAGGGCTTTTTCCCCGGTAAGGGCTTCTATCCTTCTGATTCCGGCAGCTACAGAGGACTCTGAGAGCAACTTAAATACCCGAATCTCCTGGGTATTAGCTACGTGTGTTCCTCCACAAAGCTCCACACTGTATTCCTTATCAAACACGATCACCCTTACTTTATCTCCATACTTTTCTCCAAAGAGTGCCATAGCGCCCATATCCTTGGCTTCATCTATGGGGACATTTCTGTGTTCTTCTAGAGAAATACCTTCTGCTATTTTCTCATTTACCTGCTTTTCTATCTGCTGAAGCTCCTCATCAGTGATTTTGGAGAAGTGAGAAAAGTCAAAGCGGAGGCTCTTGTCAGATACGTATGATCCTCTTTGCTCCACATGCATACCCAGTACATCACGTAAGGCCGCATGGAGTAGGTGAGTGGCAGTGTGATTCTGGGTAACCTTTTTTCTGAATCCTTCAGAAATGGTGGCCGTCCAGCTACCTTCAGCCTCCTGAGGGAGTTTATCTACCAGATGTATGATCAGTTCATTCTCTTTCACTGTATCCAAAACTCTGATGACCTCATCTCCTTTGGTAAGAGTACCTTTATCTCCTACCTGCCCTCCACTTTCTGCATAAAAGGGAGTATCCTGAAGTACCAGGTGAAGGAGTTTTTTCTTCTTGGCGGTTACAGTTCTATACTGGAGAATGCTGGTTTGTAGACTATGCTCATCATAACCTTTAAAGACAGGGAGTTGGGAAGACTCATTTACCACTATCCAATCCTCTGTACTCAGCTCTGTAGCCTTTCTACTTCTTTCCTTTTGAATGCTGAGCTGTTTTTCAAACTCTGCCATATCCACGCTTTTGCCTTTCTCCCTGGCCATGAGTTCTGTCAGGTCTACAGGGAAGCCAAAAGTATCATATAGTTTGAAAGCAAAAGCCCCATCAATCACTTTCTGGTCAGGCTGCTTAGCCAGATACTCCTCAAACATGGCAGTACCTGTCTCCAGCTTCTTGAGAAAGCCTTTTTCTTCCTCCAGAATGATCCTGGAAATAAACTCCTGCTGGTCTGAGAGTTCCGGAAATACATTTTTGTACTCTTTGGCCAGTTCTCCAAGCATCTCGTACATGAAGGGCTCGGACAAATTCAGAAAAGTATAGGCGTAGCGAGAGGCCCTTCGGAGAATTCTCCTGATAACATATCCTGCACCTGTATTAGAAGGGACCTGTCCATCAGCTATGGTAAAGCCTATGGCCCTGATGTGGTCTATGATTACCCTGATGGCTATTTGCTGCTCTTCCGTAGCCTTGGCATAGGTTACCCCCGCTTTAGTTTCCAGGAAGGAGCGCGTCCTGTCAAATAAGTCAATGTCATAGGTAGACTGCTTGCCCTGAAGGACCATGGTCAACCTTTCAAACCCCATTCCTGTATCTATATGCTTATCCTTGAGGGGTTCCAGGGACTTATCCGCCATTCTGTTATACTGGATAAATACCAGGTTCCAGATTTCAATTACTTCTGGATGATCAGCATTTACCAGTTCCCTCCCGTCTAGCTTCTTCCTCTCTTCGTCTGACCTGATGTCTACATGGATTTCAGAGCAGGGACCGGAAGGACCAATATTCCCCATTTCCCAGAAATTGTCCTTTTTATCGAATCGCAGAATTCTATCTTTGGATATCCACTTTTCCCACTCTTTTTCTGCTTCTGTATCCGCGTCTAATCCATCAGACTTATCTCCACCGAATACAGTTACGTATAATCTGTCCTTGGGAATCTTATAGTGTTCTGTAAGAAGCTCCCACGCCCATTCAATTGCTTCCTTTTTATAGTAATCACCAAAGGACCAGTTCCCTAACATTTCAAACATGGTATGATGGTAGGTATCATGGCCTACATCATCCAGGTCATTGTGTTTACCGGAAGCCCTCAAACATTTCTGTGTGTCGGTATATCGTTTGCTGTTTGGATTTTTTGCCCCAAGAAAAATATCCTTGAATTGGTTCATCCCAGCATTGGTGAACATTAAAGTAGGGTCATTTTTAACCACTATAGGAGCAGAAGGGACAATTTGGTGCTGTTTTTGCTTAAAAAAGTCGAGAAATATTTCACGAATTTCACTAGAGGACTTCATGTATTTGCTAAGTTTTTAACAAGTATTTGATAATATCAGTGTGGTTTGTTTTGTTTCTTTAAATTTTTGTTATTTTGCATCAAGCTAAAAATGTTTAACCATTAGTCAAGATCCTGAATCAACGATTAAACCCTTGCTTGTCGTGATTCCATAAAGGTAATACTTTTGTTATAACCCTGTTCAGCATGGCAAAGAAAATACGCTATTATTATGATGAGGAGACCTGTTCGTTCCTTGAAGAACAAGCTACGCCGGGATCCATATTCAAGACACTGCTCTCCTATCTTTCCGTATCAGGCCTCATTGCATGTATTTTACTTGCTGCTTTCCTATTCTTCTACGGGGATCCAAAATACTCTCTTCTTGAGAATCAGAATAACAGACTGATTGCAAAGATCACGGAATACGAAACAAATTATAGTCAATTAGAAACTCAGGTAGATAGCCTTCAGCTAAGAGATCGTGTGCTTTACAGAAGCATATTGAACGCTGAGCCTATTTCTTCAGGTATCTGGAATGGTGGAACAGGTGGATCTGCCAATGCTGAAAGATCATCTGATCCTGACGAATTAAAAAATATCGAAAAGAGACTGGACATTCTTAAGTCTAAGATTAATCTACAGTCCAGTAGCTATAACTACCTCTCAGATAAGTTCTACAATAACGAGGATGAACTAAAGCACATTCCGGCTATTAAGCCAGTATCTGGAAGGTTGATCTCAGGTTTTGGAATGCGTATGCATCCTATAGCTAAGATCAGAAAAAGACATACAGGAATAGACATGCAGGCTAGTACAGGTACACCTGTTCATGCTACTGGTGATGGGATCATAAAGTTTGCCGGAGTTAAGGCCAACGGATACGGAAAGCATATAGACATAGATCATGAGTATGGTTATGTTACTAAGTATGCCCACCTTTCTAAGTATGTAGTAAAGAAAGGCCAAAGAGTGAAAAGAGGAGACATTATAGGGTATTCCGGTAATACAGGTCTTTCTAAAGGTCCACACTTACATTACGAAATCATCAAAAATGGGGTGAAAATTAACCCTATTGATTACTTCTACTCAGACCTTACTCCAGATGAGTACGTAGCCCTCAAGCGTGAGGCCCTCGTAGAAAATGAGTCCATGGACTAAACCCCAATACGGTGATACAGGAGACTAAGGACACCATAAAAAAACAATACTACACTATTGGAGAGGTAGCCAGAGATTTAGATCTGTCTACCTCTCTAATTCGTTTTTGGGAAACAGAATTTGAACAGCTAAAT
>JBCBKZ010000646.1:0-3652 GCA_038520955.1 Bacteroidota bacterium
CTCACGGCTTTGATCCATGATTTTAAGGATTTCTGGATTACTTGATTTTTTATTTACAAACCTCATTGAAATCGTGTAATCAAGCTAATCATATCGAATCATGGCCTGTCTTTCTTTCAGGGTAATTTTTCTGTACCTCAGGCTTATATGTCTTCCTATTGTTATGAACTCTTTTGAACTGCATACTTTTACTTCCAAAATTTATAAGTAAGCCTATCTCTAATCCATATGCTTCTACATAATTCATGGCTTGAGCTAAATGTACGTCTTCAAGATTAATGACGGCCTTGAGCTCTACCATAATCACATCCTCTACGAAAAAGTCTACCCTTCTACGGCCAATATGGTGCCCTTTGTAATGAATATCCATTTCATGCTCTCTACTGTAGGTAATTCTCTGAAGACCTAACTCAATAGCCAACGCACGCTGATATATCAGCTCTTGAAACCCATTGCCGAGCGCTTTATGAACTTCCATAGCAGCCCCTATGATTTTATGTGTTAGCTCCTTATGCTCCATTAAAAAGAAATCAAGTAATCCTATAATCAAGTAAAATCACGGATATGGATTAGGCGGCCTCCTCCCCATACATTACATACTTTCCTCTCAATATCTTAAATGTCAGGAGATCCTCCTGCCATCTGGCCCAGATATCTTCTGGACTATCCCCATTTTTGATTTCATCTCTGAAGCCGTCATAGCCCGTCCATATGTCAAAGCGCTTTTTGAAGAATGACTTTTTATCTGGGGCTTGCTCATACATTTCTTTCATCAGCCAGATTCCAAGCAGCAGAACTGAGTCGCCTGACACCTCCCCGGCAAAGTCTATCCCCTGACAGGCTTCATCCTGAAACTTAGGATAGGTAGATTTTCCTGGTAATGATCTAGGCGTAAACTCGAAAGGAATGAGTTCCACGCCATATACTTCCATAGTGTCTGTTATCTCTACCCAAGGAGCGCCCATAAAAGTGAAAGCAGAGTCAGTTCCCCTTCCCAATGAAACGGGCGTAGGCTCAAACCAACAGAGTGCCGGATATAAATAAGCAGCTCTTACGCTGGCCATGTTAGGAGAAGGCGTTGGCCACTCCAAACCTGTGTCAGCCCACTTCATTTCGTGGGTGTAATGCTCCATGGGTACCACCCAAAGATCCACGCTATCTTCTGTATCAAGCATATTCTCTCCCACCAGCAAGCTCGCATACTCCCCTACAGTCATGCCATGCACAATGGGTACCTCATGTGCGCCTATGAAGGAAGTGTGTTTTTTAGTCATCATGGGCCCTTCCACATACCAACCATTGGGATTAGGTCTGTCCAGCACAATTACCCCTACCCCAGCCTCTGAACAAGCTTCCATCACCAGGGCCATAGTGGAGATGTAAGTAAAGTGCCGGGTGCCTACATCCTGTATATCAAAAATCACCCAGTCCAACCCCTCCAACTGGCTTTGTGAAGGTTTCCGTGTCTTTCCGTGTAGAGAATAGACAGTAAGACCTGTTAAACTATCTTTTCCATCCTTAATATGGGCACCAGCATCAGCCGTACCTCTAAAGCCGTGTTCTGGCGCAAAAGCATGTTTAATCTCCACGCCAAGGCTTAGGAGAGAATCCACCAGATGGGTTCCATTCTCAAACTTGGTGGTGTGGTTTCCCACTACCGCTACCTGCTTACCTTTTAGGCTATCCAGAAACTGTTCTACTAATATCTCCGCTCCTACTCGTACGCGTGCTGGAGCTGGTTCTTCAATGGGTTCCTTTGGTTCCGTGGGAGTAGTACAAGCAGCAAGGATAAGATGAAGGGCTGCAATGATACTTAGTCGGGAAAATGCTGTATGTTTGTGGTTCATCTGGCGTATATTGAATGCAGGAAATGATCTAAATTCGGTTAGCACCGGTTTTAAACCCGGTGTTAGAGAAAATGACCGCTTCCTCTAAGAATGACTAATATACGTTTCTCATCCAAATCCCAGCGTCTTGAACTTCGAATATTTCTTTGCACAACGGATTGTCTGGAAACAACAGCGCGCCATCAGCCGATTGGTGGTTAAGTTGGCCATCATCAGCATCAGCATAGCGGTGATCACCATAGTAGTTTCCTTATCTGTGGTTCAAGGATTTGAGAGTGCTATACAAGAGAAGGTGATAGGGTTTGCTTCCCATATCCACCTGGGCCACTATCTCAGCAATTATGATGAGGAAGAAAAGCCTTTATACAAGGCTGACCCAGATATTATGTCTCTGGATACGCTGCCCCTTATCAAAAGTATAGAACCTTATGTAAGTTATGCCGGACTTAGCAGATCAGAATCTGCCAGTTTGGGAGTAGAATGTAAAGGACTAACCGCTACCTATGATTGGTCCTTTTTTGAAGAATCTTTAGTGGCGGGAGAATTGCCAGATTATTCGGGTGAAAAACAGAGTCTCGATATACTCATTTCTGCGACCCAGTCCCGCATGTTGGACGTGGAAGTGGGAGAAAGAATCAGAATCTACTTCCCCAGGGATAGTGTGATTAAACCCAGGAGAGTTACCATAGGGGGTATTTTTGACAGTGGCATGGAGGAGTTCGACCAACTCTTCATGATCTGCGACCTAAAGATGCTCCAGAAGGTGCGCAACTGGGAGCCGGAGGAAATCAGTGGGTTTGAAGTGAGAATGGAGCAAACTCAGGAAGAATGTGGGCTGGTGTGGGATGGAAGCAGGTTTCCCTTTGTGCATTACTTCTGTGATGACCCCATAGTAAGCACCACCCGTAGAATTAATGAGCTGACGCCCTACGCTTATGGAGCTACCTCCATCAAGGCGCTTTATCCGGAAATCTTTGATTGGTTAGGCCTACAGCACCAGAATGTATGGTTCATCATGGCACTCATGGCAGTAGTGGCTATCATCAACATGACCTCCGTAGTTCTCATCCTCATCCTCGAACGTACCCAAACCATAGGAGTACTCATGGCCATGGGTATGGCTGCCAATCGTATTCAACGTGTATTTGTGGTGAATGCGTTTTTGCTGATAGGTACAGGTGTATTGATCGGGAACCTGGTAGCTTTCGGCTTACTCGCTGCCCAGTACAAGTTCAACTTTCTCAGCCTTAGTCAGGATAGCTACTTCATCAACACTGTTCCTGTGGCCTGGGTGTGGGGGAGATTTCTCCTGGCCAACCTCGGTATCATCCTTGTCTGCACCCTCTTTATGGTCATTCCCTCCTGGATGATTACAAGGATAACCCCGGTAAAAGCTATACGTTTTGATTAGGGATAAGTGTTAGAGACAAAATGCATTGTGTCTCTACGAGAGGAAATTCTACAATACCTTTTCACTCAAAATTCTTTTGGCTATTCTGAAACACTGGCCAGAATTCTTTCCTTTAATTCATTTCTGATCCAAAACCCGATTGATTGTAATTGATCCAGGAGGGGTCTGATTTCCTTTAAATGCCCATCTACCTTAGCTTTAACTAAAATTCCCAAAAGACCTATAGTAAGTATCCCTCTATTCTTAGCTATTCTAGTACCAAGCCTTTCATCAATAATTAGCAAATGAGCTTCCAATTCCTCTACCAACACTATCGCTTCAGATTCTCCAAGGTCAATCTCCTGCAATAATTGACTTACTTTACTCTTGTCTGTCGCTTCCTTTACCAGAATCC
>JBCBKZ010000647.1:0-3631 GCA_038520955.1 Bacteroidota bacterium
GGGACCAGCCTGGGATTGGGAAAGATATTATAGACTCCTTAATGGTACGCCTACCCCCCAGAAACTCACAGCCAGGAAAGGGACCTTTTATGATCCGGGCGGAAAAAATGCTAACTATCCAGGAAACCAGTATAAGTCATATCTCATCCAGCCTTCCAGAGCCTCTTCTATTCAGCTAAACTTTGATAAACTGGATCTGGAGGGAACGGATGAAGTACCCTTTGATTTTTTGATGGTCTACGATGGACAAGGACCCTCAGGAAGATTTCTAGGCCGTTACACAGGAAATAAAATTCCCCCACCACTGGTCTCTAACAGTGGAAACATGTATCTGGAGTTCCACTCTGACTGTAGGAGTTCTGAGTCAGGCTTCCAGCTCAGCTATACTTCCAAGAGAAAAGATCCTGAATGTGCGCCACCAGAAAATCTGATAGCGGAAAAGATATTTCCCTTTGGGGCTGTATTAAAATGGTCCCCCGTTCTCAATGCTACTGCCTACCTGATCTACGTCAAGCATAAGAATAATGATGAGAAGTGGACGGCCTATAAGACCTCCAATGCTTTTCTGACAGTAAACGGGTTGGCGGCAAGTGGCTTGTATGAATACCAGATACAAACCATTTGTGGAACGGATACTTCCGGCCTGGTGGGCAACAGCTTCCTCACACGTTCCGTGAGCAGAGCAGGTGCCCCTCAATTTTACGCTGTAAAGCTTAACAGAGGCTTTTTCAGAGATTCAGGAGGGGAGAATAGCGCTTATTTACCGAATGAGAGATGGGCCTATACCATTCAGTCTAATAATGGAGAAAGAGTAGAGCTAAGCTTCCAGGCCTTTGATACGGAAGAGAATCATGATGTAGTTACCGTCTACGATGGCAAGAACTTGAATGCTACAGTGATTGGGAGATTCTCTGGAACTAATAAGCCCCCTACCTTAAAAAGTAGCGGAGATGCCCTGACCATTGCCTTCCAGTCTGACGGCAGAACAGAAAGTATAGGTTGGAATGCCAGTTGGAGAACCATACAGGGGACGGCGCCTCCTACTGATCCTGATCCCACACCAGACCCTCCAACAGATCCGCCTATTACGGGAGATCCTACTGATCCGGTAGTTAAGCCTCCGGTCAATCCGCCCGTGGTGGATGAGGGAGAATTTGATATTACGCTTCCGTTCAACCGATTCTCTCCAGAAACCCGGGCAGAATTGGCAACCAGATATGATGCAGGTAGCCATACCATAGACTTTGAAGATACTGATAAAGGAAAGGTAGGCTTTGCGAACAGGTTTTATAATCTCGCCTTTGCCAGTGATTGGGGGTTCAGAAGTCCAGGAGAGAAAGGCTTCCTGTTCGATGACTTTAATAGGGGACTTAACCCAGACTGGAAAAAGGTGAAAGGGAACTGGAGTGTACAGGCTGGCAGACTCGTCCAGTCAGACGCACAGGAAGGAAACTCCAATATTTATACATCCGTTAGTCAGGACAGAGGAGACGTGTATGTCTATCATTGGCGTGCCAAGATGGAAGGGAATGGAAGTAGCAAAAGGCATGGACTTCACTTTTTTGCCAGTGATCCACAGAAACCGGACAGAGGGAATTCTTACTTTGTATGGATAAGGGATGGAAGTTCAGGAGACTTTGTAGAAATCTACAAGACCATCAACGACAGCTTCAGTCGTCAGGCCAAGAAAGGTGTCTCCATCAAAACAGGTCAGGTGTATGACTATAAAGTCATCTTCAACCCTGTCAAAGGTAAAATAGAGGTCTATGTAAATAATAAGTTTGCCGCCAGTTGGACAGATAGTAATCCTCATAGAAGTGGGAAGGCCGTTTCTATTAGATCTGCTGATTGTACGCTGACGTTGGATAACCTCATCGTATATCATTCCCGGCAGGCTTCCGCTAAAATTTCTATTCCGGAGAATAGCATGAGCATGCAGGTAAGCTCTCTGTTGGTAGATAGAAGAATCAGGTGGTCACCTACCTCTTATTCTACTGCCGTCATCGGAAAAGAAACACCCACTCCTCCCCCTCCAGGGGATGATGTAGTGGTCAATCCTGATCCGGAGATTCCACCAGAAGACGGGAATTCCCGTTCCAATCAGTTCCTGAAAGGGCCTTACTCCCAGAACGCCCTCATCAGTTTAGGCGCGAGAAATAAGTTCTATCTGCCAGCCTCCTTCAACGGGGGCATGTGGGTAGCGAACAGAGATAGGGGATTCCTGCTGGATGAATTCTCCGGTGGATTCCCCAATAAGCCCTGGCGTCTGGAAAGAGGCCTTTGGACGGTCAATGCCGGCAAGCTTATCCAAAACGATATACGTGAGGATAATGGGAACATCTACATTGCCCTCCAACAGGGGAATGCCAAAACTTACCTATATCACTGGAAGGCTCAGTTCATCAATGAAGGAAACAACATCCGTTTCGGGATACACATATTTGCAGATGATCCCCTGAATGCCAACAGAGGAAACTCCTATCTGATATGGTTCAGAAATCATGATGACAAGAATGATAAGGTAGAAGTCTATAGAGCAGATAAGGAGAATCTCCTCCTGAAAGATGCTTCCTTCATCAACCTGAACCCCAGTAAGCAGTACGACTGTAAAGTCGCCTATACGCCTTCTAAGGGTCAGATAGAAGTCTACCTAAATGATTTGAGTGTGCTCAGCTGGAAAGATCCTTCCAGTCCGCTTCAGTCGGGTAAGTTTTTCTCCTTCAGAACAGGCAACAGCAAAGTAGCTTTCTCAGATGTGAGGGTCTACCAGCAAACTTCCTCTTCAGAAATCAATCTCCCTATAGGCAACAAAGACAACGACCTTTGGCAGTTCAAAAGTGTCAATGGTAGAGCTGCCGGAAGGCTATACGTCGCAGAAAAATCTGCTGGTAATTCTTGGCTACCTGTGATTATGGAAGAGGCTGTGGTGAATTAGAAAATTTCCCAATACGTAGTTCGGCAAATTCTTATTACTTCGATAAACAAACCCTAAAACCTATCGTTCCTCCTCCCCTATTAGCTGGTTTCTCGGCCGTCTGAAAATATCGTTTATTTCTTTTCGAAACACTTATTAGTTTATCGTCACATCTATAACATCCTCCTCTAAAAACATGAGCTGAACCACTCGCAGGTCCTTTTGGGTTTAAATAAGGACTAATCTTATAATATTCAGATTCGTACCAATCAGAACACCACTCCCATACATTCCCGGACATATCATAGATATCTAACTCATTAGGTGCCTTTCTTCCAATTGGGTGAGTTTCATCATCTGAATTATTAGAGAACCATGCTACATCTTCTGGAGTATTACTACCTGAATATCTTGAATACAAAAAACTTATTGATCCATTTGATTTATGTCCACCTTTTGCAGCATACTCCCACTCTGCCTCTGTTGGGAGACGGTAGTTTTCGGGTACTAGACCATTTAGCTTTTTTAGAAATTTCTGAACATCTTGATAGGAAACATTTTCTACGGGACAGTCAGGACAATTCTTATTCATACTCGGATTAACCTCCATAATAGCCTCATACTGCTTTTGAGTAACTTCGAATTTACTTATATAAAAAGTAGAGATTTTAACCTTGTGGAAAGGAGTTTCATCAGAATTCCCTACCTCACTTCCCA
>JBCBKZ010000648.1:0-3624 GCA_038520955.1 Bacteroidota bacterium
TGGTGAATGTCTATGCTCATGAAGGTAAAGCTCTTCCCACCGCCGATGGGTGTTCCCATAAAATTGTCCCCTACAGGAGTGCCAGTAGCTTCTCCTCTGATGATGATGTGATTTTCAGGAGTAATATACACTTCCTTGATGTCCCACTTGAGGTCAGGGATCATCTGGGCCAAAGGACCGCCTACAAATCCCAGGGTTTCCTCCATAGTTCTGGAACCGGTATTATCATAGTAGGATCGCCAGTCATCATGATAGCTAGGTGCGACTTCCTCAGGGGTGCTATCTCCTCCTAAAAAGTCATAGAAAGGTTTTACAAGGGCGAGGGCGTCTGCCTCACTGATTATGTTAGTACTCATATCTGTTTCTGTTGAAGGTGTGGTGGTACAACTTGTTGCCAAAGCCGCCACAAAGAATAGTGGCAAGGCATATAAAAATGTGGTTCTCATATGTATGGTGTTAGTTTAAGGTTATGCTAAAAGTAGAGCCGGGATTGAAGTTGAATCCTTCTCCTATCTGCACCACTATGCGGGTATCAGATAAGATATTCAGGGATACGCTGCTATTATCAGCATTAGCTGATTCAATATTGTGGGGTTCCGCAAACTCGAAATAGTACCTGTCAAAGGTGTTGGCTTCAATGGTCCTGAAGAAATTGGAATAGATGGGGTGATCTGCCGGAGCTACCAGGTTATAGGTAATCTGATCTTTGGACAGATTAATGTCATAAAGCCCCTCCAGATAGTCTACAAACTCAACTCCATCATTCACAGTCGCGGTTAAACGGAAGGTCCCATCAGGTACGCCCAGAATGGCCTCGATGGGCGTTTCTACTCCGCCGGTACCTCCCTGACTGGGATCAGCTGCGGTTTGTAAGGTGTTAGTAACGGTAACTTCTACATTTGACTGAATGGGAAAAACTTCCTCATCCTCATCACAGGAGAAGAATGTTATAGATGCCATCACCAGCATCCAGATTAGGGAAATATGCCTATTCATAGCGCAAAAAATTATGTGGTTAGTAAGGCTTATTCTCCTATGAAAAGGAGAATGGATTAATGGAGGCAAGGTAGAATCCGCTCATGCTGAATAGGCTATCATTTCGGCTAAACCCTTATCAATTTGAGTTTTGCATCCTAAACTCATTGGGAGACATACCCGTCAGCTCCTTAAAGAGTCGGTTGAAGTTGGAAGGTTCGGAAAAATGAAGCTGATGGCTAATTTCAGAAATATTGAATTTTGAGAATAGCAACTCCTTCTTTGCCTCCACTATGAGACGGTTCCTGATTAACTGGGCAGGCGGCTTTCCAAGTGTCTTTTTGAGGGTTTTGGTGAGGTGAGACCTGCTGACTTCCAGTTTCTCCGCATAAAAGGAGACGTCTCTGTTATTCCTGACCTCTTGTTCTAGCAATCTTCTGAATTGTAAGGATAGGTTGTCTCCGAAGAATTCTTCCTTAATGTTAAATTGGTGAGAATAGGTACGATTGAGATTGATGAGCAACTGATAAAGAATGGCTCTAAGGAAATGGTTACTGTCATGCTGTAAACTATCCAGCTCCTTCCTGACATTGAGGAGCAGGGAGAGGTAGGTAGAAAGTTCCTGATCATTCAGCTGGATATAGGAAGGAGAAGCATTATTGTAGAAATAGTGGAAACGGTAGAGGAATAGGCCATCATGAAAGAATTTAGAGATGAATTCTTCTTCAAAGAAAATGGTATACCCGTCTAGCTTTCCTGTTATGCTTTCCCATTGTCGCCACTTATTAGGAGGAAGCAGCAGAACAGTTCCTTTCTGAAAGGGTATTCTTTCTTCATTGAGTTTGAAGACTCCTTCTCCTGAAGTGACAAAAAAGAGCTCATGGAATTCTATCCAAAATGGCGTTTGGTCCAGGGTGAACCCTTTTAACTGAGACATTTGACCACAGTCTATGAGGAGCTCGTGGCCGTACTTATTTCTCTGGAAGGGAAACTTCTTTTTAGGATTTCGCTGGGCCGACTTATGACATGCTGGCATATAGAATGATGGTTATGCCCCCCTTGCATTCATAAATCTTCAGCCTTGGTAAAAAATTCTTGAAAGCATACATGCTTTCACATGTACTTGCTAAGATAGTGAAAAAAAATCTCACCTATTTCTACAACAATTGTGAAAATAATTATTACTTTTATAATTGTTGTAGAAATAAGCATCTCTATGAAAGAGTCAAATTTAGGAGAATTGGAAGAGCTATTGCTGCTGATGGTGGCTGCCATGCATGATGAAGCTTATGGAGTAGGCATACTGGAAGCCCTGGAAAAAAAGGTGGATAGGAAGCTCAGGATTAGTGCTGTTCACATCACCCTAAAACGGATGGAGGACAAAGGCTTCGTGACCTCCCGTTTTGGTGGCATTACCTCTCAGCGAGGGGGACGCCGAAAGAAATTCTATGTCATTACTGCCTTGGGAAAGCGAATGCTTGACCAGCAATATGAGCTGCGCAACTCTCTCTATCGGGAGATCCCCAAGATATCCTTTGGCTAGTATCCATCCTTTTCTTGAGAACGATATGAAGCAAGTAGTAAAAAGTGTACCCAGCAAGGTCGTTGAGGCTCTCGAAACGACAATGATCGAAACTAGCTGTATGCCTTCGAGAACCTCAGGCACCTTCCTACTTCTATCTATGAGAACTGAAAGTAGCATACCTCAACTCTGAACCTTAACCTATGATGACACCCCCTCCAAAATATGCGCTCCGTTTCCTAAGATGGTTCTGCCGGGAAGAATTCCTGGAAGAAATAGAAGGTGACTTAGTAGAAATGTATGAGAAACAACAGGCGCATTCTCCCTATATCGCAAAATGGAACTTTCTGATCCGTGTGTTATTCCACCTCCATCCAGTCTATATCAAATCCCTTAACACTTTTCATTCTATGACCCTCTTCAACCACTACATCAAAATCTCCTGGAGAAATCTCCTGAAGGACAAAGGATACTCCCTGATCAATATCAGCGGGCTAGGGATAGGAATGGCGGTCGCCTTATTGATAGGATTATGGATACAGTACGAAACCAGCTTTGATGCTTTTCATGAGAACACAGACCGAGTTGGGATCATTCGGAAGCATACTCTATTCAATGAAACTAAGGGGACACAACTACAAGTGCCCTTGCCTTTGTATGAGTTACTAAGCAATGAGTATCCTGAAGTCAAGCACATTACTCGTGTGAAGAACCTTTCTGTAAGCCTGCAAGTGGATGATAGGAAAGCTCAGCAAGCTGGTCAATATGTGGACGCTGACTTTTTGAGTATGTTCTCTTTTCCGCTAATTAAGGGAGATCAAGCCTCTGCACTAAAGGATCCCAGCTCCATTATTTTAACTCAGTCCCTTGCTGAGAATCTTTTCGGTATGGAGGACCCCATAGGTAAGACGGTAAGAATTAATGATGCCTTTGATGCCCAGGTAAGAGGCGTAATAGAAGATATCCCCAGCAACTCATTTTTTAGGGATATCACCTTTTTAGCACCCTTTGACTTCCTGATGGCGAACAGTGGGTTACAAAACTTCAAGACCAACTGGGGTGCTAATGTAGTCCTCACCATGTTGGAAGTGAATGAAGGCGTATCCATGGAAGCCTTCTCAGATAAG
>JBCBKZ010000649.1:0-3618 GCA_038520955.1 Bacteroidota bacterium
AGGCCCTTGTATTTTCTGATGAAGCCAAAGAAGAGAAAGACATTCTCTCTTAGTTCCAGGGCCTCCTTTTCCTCTGCCAAATTAAATTCCGGATCTGGCTTATAAAGATCATACACCGGATGGTAGAGCTTAATGATATGCTTACTTCCCTTAACTTCCCGCTCTCCATCTTCATTTAGGCTGAAAGAAGTCTTAGAGAACATGGCCTTTATTTCATTGGCTGTTTGGTAGGCATGAGCTATGTAGGTATCTACTGTTTTCAGCCCATACTTGGTGAACCAGGTGTCCAGTTTACTCCCTTCTTTCTGCACCAGTACGTGAACATCAAAGATGATCTCTGCCCGGCTCTTCTTCTGAAGCTTTCTGGCTATCCATCCCATGGGAAGACCCTGTAAGGCGATGGCCCACTGAAAAATGACCAGATCAGCTTCCAATTCTATAATAAGGTCTACCGTCTTTTTCCAGCTGCCGGGTAGGTTATAGTTGGTGAGATAGTGGACTTGTATGTCTGTTCCCTCCAACAGACTTTTTTGGCTACTTCTGTCTATAAAATCCCGCGGAATGATGGCAGGATATTGTTGGGTCCAGGAAACGATGTGAACCTCTGTATCCGGTAATACATCAAGACTTTTAGCAAGAGCTGTATTATAGTTGGAAATCCCGCCCTTGAACTGTGGCCCAGGGCCGAAACAAACAATTTTTCTCATTCCACTTGATTCTCCTAAATAGAAGATTTACACGCTAAAATTTCTTCTATTTTCTTAACAGCCACGAAGTTATGCCCTCTAGCCACTAGTTCCAAATCAGTCATAACTTGAAATAAGCTTTCCATACACTTAATTCCTCAACTGAAATTCCCATCAGTTTCTGGAACTCTTCCCAGTCCTGGAATCTGCCCATTTTCTTCCGTTCAAGGTAAAACTTCTCTACGCTTTCCTTCTCCATGAAGGGTAGGTAGGATAGCCTTTTCTTGCTAACCGTATTCAGATCCAGGCTGGGGGAGGGCAAGTCGTGAATATAGAGGTAGGGACTGGCGGCCAAGTAGTGCTTGCCTTTCAACCCATATACTTTATGTAAAAATTCTAATTGACTATAGAAACCTATGATATTTCGGTAAGTGATGATTCGCTTAGCGAGTATAGGCCCTATCCCGGGAAGGGCTTCCAGTTGGGCTGAGTCTGCCAAGTTCAGATCAATGGGGATAAGCTTGTGGGGCTTTTTACCGGAGTTATCCTCCTCATTCTCTGGAGAAATAGACCGATAAACCATATCTCCCTTCTGTTGATCTGCTTTCTGAGAGATAGTAGTTTCTTTTATCAACAGATAGGGAAGGATCTTCTGATAGGTCTCTTCCGACAAACCATATACTGAGCTGATATCCTGAAGAGTTGTAAAGCCCTTCCTGGCCGTACGGTACTTGATGATTCTTTTGCTTAAGACGGGTCCTATTCCCGGTAAGGAAACCCAGTCAGAGCTGTCTGCCAGATTAATGTCTATGGGTGATGGAGGGGCCTTTGGTGGGAAGTGTTTTTTCTTAGAATGGTAGGGGAATTCCTTTTTTGGGGGAAGTGTAGCAAGTACCAGATAGCCTTTCATCTTCTGAAATACGGAATCCTCTATCCCATATACCTTCCGGATTTCTTCAATGCTATGAAAGCCACTTTTAGCAGTTCTAAACTTTAGAATACGTTCACTGAGTACCTTCCCTATTCCGTTAAACTGCTGGAAGTCTTCTGCGGAGGCCAGGTTAATATCCAGGGTATCAAGAGAGGCTACTTCCTCTTGCAAAAAATGATCTGGAGGAGAAGGTAGTAGAGGGGTAGGTGGGTGTAGAATTACGGTCCACCAACGAAATCCTATGATCAAAGTGAGAATGAGAAAGAGTATCCAAAGTCCTTTTTTACGGGACTGGCTTAGGCGCCAGGAACTCCTCATATATTGATAGCTAAAGTAGCATGAAATTACCGGAGAAAAGGAAGATTGTCAAGGGAGTATTGCCTCAGGAAACGGAATCCCCGAATGCCAAGGGTAAGGTAAAGGTGAAAGAGGTCCCCTGTCCCTCTGTACTTTCCAGTTTATAGGTGCCGCCTAGCTTCTCTAACGCATTTCTCACAATGTATAAGCCTAATCCGGAACCCTTGGAAGTCTTGTCTCCACGGTAGAACATATCAAAGACCTTTTGAATCCTTCTTTCAGGTATCCCCTTGCCATTATCTGTAACAGAGACTGTAGCCACCTTTTCATTGTTAGAGAGGCTAATCTGTATCCAGGATTGGGGTTTGGAAGGATCTCTGTAGTTGATGCCATTGGTGATCAGATTCTGAAGGACAGAGGCAAGTAATTTCTGATCAGAGACCACAGTTTTGGTGAGCCTGTTCTGAATTTCAAACTGTACCTGACGGACTTCTGGTTGGTGTTCCAGGCTATTGATGATGTCTTTCACCAGTTCTTTCAGATGGATCTCTTCCAGGCTAATTTCTCCCTTATTGATACGGGTTACATCTATGAGGTCCATGAGAATCCTGTCCAGACGTTTGGCGCTCTGTGCTATAAGTTGGAAGTAATCATGGGCCTTGGAGTCAGTTACTTCTTCTTTGGCAATATTGGTTACACCTATAATGGAAGCCAGTGGGCCTTTCAAGTCGTGAGAGGCTTTATACACAAAGGCATCCAGCTCATCGTTGGTCTTCTTCAGTTGGAGTTCCGCTTTTTTTCTATCAGTAATGTCGGTAACTATGGCAATAGTACCACTCATCTGACCGAATTTATCCGTATTGGGTGCTCCTCCTACCAGTACCCATATGTGGGCCCCATCAGGCTTCACCAGTTCCAGCTCGTATTCATCAGCCACCCCTTCTTTACGGAGAGATGTCTTATGTTTGATAAGTTCCTGAAAATCCTCATGGGCTACCTGAAGGAACTCATAGCTTTTCTTGCCTATAATCTCCTCTTTGGGAATCCCGATGATCTCCGTCAGGCGTTCATTTACAAAGAGGGTTCTTTCTTCCTCATCCGTAATCATCAAGCCTTCATTCATCTTGTCTACCAGGCTGTTATACCTGAGCTCACTTAGATGAAGGGCTTCTTCAGTCTCTTTCTTTCCTAGCAGGCTATTGATGTAGAGGAGATATTGCTTCTGACCGTTCTCGCTTAACTCTGTAATTCTGACCTCTATAGGGATGGTGTGGCCTTCTTTGTGGAGGGAGAAAGTCTCAAGCGTGTTTAGCTTGCCTTCCATAAGGTAAAAGAAGCGGTGGAAGAACTGTTCCTGGTGTTCATCAGAGGCAAAACTGAAAACGGGTCTCCCTATCAGTTCTTCTCTTTCGTATCCCCAGATGATGGAGACGGAAGGATTGGCATCGAGGATTTGTCCGTCAGGGCTGATGACCAATAAGGCCTCTGGCGAACTATTAAATAAAGCATAAAAGCGCTCCTCGTTGTACATGTTTAACTAAACCCTAACCTCTTTTTGTCAGCCGGGAAATGCGATTTCATTTCCGCTATCTAGGTAACGTTTGCAAAACAGGATTATGTTAGTCCTGTTTTGAAAAAGCAAAGAAAGGCCAGTTTTTCCTGTTGGTTTTGAGGAAAAACTGGCCTTTCTTTGCTTTTTCAAAA
>JBCBKZ010000064.1:0-13500 GCA_038520955.1 Bacteroidota bacterium
ATTTGGGTAGCCCCTTCAGCCTGAATATCAGAAAGATGATTCTGTGCAAAAGAGAGCTGCCCAAATTCTGGTAGATAATGAGGAGAACCTCATTTTACTCTATCCTGAGGAAGCAGTTTTGCGGAAGTATTTAGCTCCTACATACGACTCCGTTTTGGTATTTGGGGGAGCTAGTCAGTTACAGGATGGGATGGTTCACCCAACAAGGGCAGTTCTCTTTAGTCGCCAGGACATTTATGTACTGGATGAGTCTCTACAACAACTCATTCTCCTGAATAAGGATTTCTCAGAAGTGGGGAGGATCTCTTTACAAGAAGAAGCCTTTAATTCGCCTAATGTAGACCTAAGCGATGGTTTCCAGGCCATAGATTTTGCTATTGGCCCAGGTGGTGCTGTTTATCTCATCAACCAGCTGGATGCTCAAATACTAAAGTACAACAGTTTTACAGGCGTAGAATGGCAGTTTGGCGGTGTAAACTATGGAGAAGGGAGCCTTCAGAACCCTATAAGCATAGGAATAGATGATCAACGCTTATTTGTGTATGATACTGACCTGGAAAAGGTCATCCTGTTTGACCTATACGGAAATTACCTTTCTACCCTTTCTCCTGAAGCTCATGGAAAATGGAGATACCAGGGAAAGTATCAAGGAAGAATGTTTTGGCTAAGTGGCCACCAACTATGGGTAATAGCAAACCAGGCAGAGAAAACCTCTAGCTTCTCTTTGGGGGAAGTGTTTGAGGATATAAGCGCCATCTACCCATTCCAAAACAAACTTTACGTAATCAGCAAAAATCAAGTACATTTGCAGGATGTTTCGGCCAAACAGGAAGAATAATTTTGTTAGACTGGAACCTTATTTCACTATTTAAGTTTTCTGAACATGGATAACCTGCTGGATAAACTCACACATATTGAACATCGCTTTGAAGCGGTGAAGCAGGAAATTATAGATCCTGAGGTCATGCAGGACATGAAGCGCTATACAGCGCTGAATAAGGAGTATAAGGAGCTGGATAAGCTGGTAGGTAAGATTAAGGAGTATAAGGAAGTTCTTAGCAACATAGATACCAATAAGGAAATTCTCCAGACTGAAGAGGATGAAGAATTCAAGGAAATGGCTAAGGAAGAGTTGGATGAATTATCTACCAGCAGAGATGAATTAGAGGCTGAAATCAAGGTTCTCCTGATCCCCAAGGATCCAGATGATAGTAAAAACGCCATGCTCGAAATCAGAGCCGGTACGGGAGGAGATGAGGCAGCCTTGTTCGCGGGCGACTTGTATAAGATGTATCAGAAATTTTGTGAGAAGCATGGCCTGAGGTTGGAAATCAACTCTCTAACAGATGGAAGTGCTGGAGGATTCAAGGAAATCATTGCCACCATCAGTGGGGATGACGCCTACGGAATCATGAAATTCGAGTCGGGGGTACACCGTGTACAGCGTGTACCTTCTACTGAATCCCAGGGAAGAATACATACTTCCGCTGCCACTGTAGCCATCATGCCTGAGGCTGAAGAGTTTGATATAGAAATCAACCCTAATGACGTGAAGGATGAAACTTTTTGTGCATCAGGGCCTGGTGGACAGTCCGTAAACACAACTTACTCTGCTGTGAGGCTTACGCATATTCCTACAGGGGTAGTAGTCTCTATGCAGGATGAAAAATCCCAGATTAAGAACAGGGAGAAAGCTTATAGAATTCTGCGTTCCAGAATCTATGACATGGAGATGTCCAAGCGTAAAAAGGAAGAAGCTGCACTAAGAAAGTCGCTGGTATCTACAGGAGACCGTTCTGCAAAAATCAGAACCTATAACTATCCGCAAGGTCGTGTTACAGACCACCGTATCAACTTAAGTGTACAAAACCTTAACGGGATTATGGGCGGAGAACTGGACCTCATTGTAGAACCCTTGCGTATTGCGGAAAATGCAGAAAGATTGAAGGAAGGAAGTAGCTAAGCTTCCTTTAGTCCCTTTCAAAGGTCAGGGTGAGGCTACCACTCTCAAGTCTATTTTCGAAGATGCCAATTTCATAGGTGAATTTCCCGCGCTCGTACTGGGTTTCTCCTACATAGTCTATGGGTATTAAGTATAGAGTATCCTGCCCTACTTCTACCCGTAAAAAGCCGTAGCGGTATACAAATTCGAATTCAGTGTAGTCGGAATATTCTCCCGGTTCCAGGCTTCCAAATTCCATATCACCTCCTCCCCCTGCTCCCACAAACACTTCATCATAGCTTATATTACTCACATTCCGCACCCTGAGCTGTGCTTTGTCTGGAGAAAGACCTGTATTTTCAATACAAGAAGTCAGGATAAACAGTCCTATCAATACAAATAACCATTTCGTCATAATCTACCTCCTTAATCAAGCTTTGGATAAAGACGAAAATTTGGGAAAGATTGATGCATGCAAGAATCTTTGCTTGCCGAAAGAGAAGATTATGTCAGAAAGTTGATCAGGTTATTCGCAAACATTTGTGGGTGTTCAACGCAGGAAATATGTCTGGCGGGTAGTACCACAAGCTGGGAGTCGGACATTTTCTCAGCCATGTACTTTGCTTCTTCTACCGTGGTGGATGTATCTTCTTCACCTGCTATGATTAGGGTTGGGAGATAGATCTGCGAGATTTCCTCTCTAAAATCTGCATCTCTTACAGCCGCACAGCATGCGATATAGCCTTCTACCTCATGGCTCAGAAACATCTCTTTGATACTTAGCATCTTCTCATGCTTCTGTTGAATAAAGGCCTCCCTGAACCACACCTTTTGGGTCCCCTCCCAAATTACCCCAAGTCCCTTTTGATTGATGAGTCGGATACGCGCATTCCATCTATTCTCCCTTCCTATCTTGGCAGCAGTATTACTCAGCACCAGCTTGTGTATCCTATCAGGATGATGTATCCCCAGCCACTGCCCTATCTGTCCACCCATAGACAAGCCACAAAAATGAACTTTCTCATGGCCTTGTTCGTCAAGTATATCTAATACATCCTGCCCAAGCTGAGCAATAGTATAAGGTCCGGGACTTACGGTACTTCTCCCTAATCCACGGGTATCATACCTGATAATACTGAAATGCGAAAGAAGAAAAGGCACTACCTCATCCCACATATGTAGATTAGCTCCCAGAGAATTAGAAAACAGCAGGACTGGTCCTTGGGGATTCCCTTCAACCTTTAGGTGAATATTCATCAGCAGAACTTGTAAAATGGAAAATTAGCATATTTTCGTGTAGCTTATCCTATTAAGTCATGATAGGGACTAAGATTTGAGAAAAGAAAAAGATACTACACTCGCAAGGACTAAGAAGACATGCCAAAGAAAACACTAAAAGAAGAAGCCCTGGCTTACCATCAGGATGGTAGACCGGGAAAGATTGAAGTTATCCCCACCAAAGCGACTGCCAACCAAAGAGACCTTTCATTAGCCTATTCTCCGGGAGTGGCAGAACCCTGCCTGGAAATCCAAAAGGAAGGAAGTAATGCCTATAGATATACCGCTAAGGGTAACCTGGTAGCCGTGATTAGCAATGGTACTGCTGTTTTGGGGTTGGGAGATATAGGTGCCATGGCCAGCAAGCCTGTGATGGAAGGAAAAGGTCTCCTTTTCAAAATCTATGCAGACATTGACTGCTTTGATTTAGAGCTGGATACCAAGAATGTAGATGAGTTCATCCGAACCGTAAAGATTCTAGAGCCTACTTTTGGAGGTGTTAACCTGGAGGATATATCTGCACCAGACTGCTTTGATATAGAAGAAAGGCTAAAAGAAGAGCTGAACATTCCGGTCATGCATGACGACCAGCATGGCACGGCCATCATCAGTGGTGCCGCTCTGTTAAATGCGCTGGAATTAGTAGGGAAAGATATCTCCAAAGTGAAGATAGTGGTAAATGGAGCAGGTGCTTCAGCCGTCTCCTGTACCAAAATCTATATTTCTCTCGGAGCCAGTAAGGAGAATATTTTTATGTATGACAGCAAAGGCTTGATACATGGAAGTAGAGACAACCTAAATGGTAAAAAACCGGAGTTTATCAATAACAGCGTACCAGCTGATACCTCCCTGTCTGACATTCTCAAAGGTGCCGACGTTTTTATAGGGCTTTCTCGTGGAAATGTCCTGGACGGAGATATGATTAAGGAAATGGCTGATGAGCCCATCATTTTTGCTATGGCCAATCCTACGCCAGAAATCAGCTATGAGTTAGCTAAGGAGGCCCGTCCAGACTGTATCATGGCCACAGGTCGCTCTGACTACCCGAATCAGGTAAATAACGTATTGGGCTTCCCCTACATATTTAGAGGTGCCCTGGACGTCCGCGCCACTGAGATCAATGAAGAGATGAAGATAGGAGCTGTATACGCCATTGCAGAACTAGCCAAAGAAACTGTACCTGATATGGTGAGCATGGCGTATAATAATGCCAACCTCAAGTTTGGAAAGGACTACATCATTCCCAAACCTGTAGATCCACGGCTGATCAGCACCGTAGCGCCTGCAGTGGCTAAAGCGGCTATGGAGTCGGGGGTAGCTCAGGAACCTATTAAAGACTGGGATGCCTACACCCTGGAGCTAACCAAGCGCTTAGGGAATGACAATACCCTCTCACGTGTGATAGAGACCAAGGCTAAGCAGGATGTGAAGAAGGTAGTATTCTCAGATGGGGAGGATTTATCCGTACTGAAAGCAGCTCAAATCGTTTGGCAGGAAAAAATAGCTCAGCCTATTCTCCTTGGAAATAGGGAGAAAATCAAGAGCCTGATGGATCAGCATGACATCCATTTGCCTGATACACAAATCATAGATCCCAAGTCTGTTTCTACAGATCAGGAGAAAGCGCGAAATGAGCGCTACGTGAATATGCTCTATGAGAAACGCTTCAGGAAAGGGTTTACCTTCAAGGAAGCCAGAGACCTCGTTACTTCCAGAAGATACTTTGGGCCTATGATGGTAGAAACAGGAGATGCTGACGCCATGATCAGTGGCTTTGCCAACAGGTACCCTCTGGTCCTCAGACCAGCCTTACAAATAGTAGGTTCACGTGAAGGAGTGAGTAAGGTGGCGGGCATGCACATCCTGATCACCAAGAGTGGTCCCCTCTTCCTGGCGGATACGACTGTAAACCATCACTTAACTGCTGAAGACATAGCGAATATTGCTGAGCTGGTAGCTTACAGAGTAAAGGCCTTTAATATTGAGCCAAGAATTGCTTTGGTAACCTATTCTAATTTCGGGTCTGTCCCCTATGGTGAATCTGCCATGCTGATGCGGGAAGCTACCAATATTCTCCACAAGAAACATCCTGACTGGCATGTAGATGGAGAAATGCAGGCTCATCTGGCCCTCAACAAAGGAGATCTGGAACAGCTGTATCCGTTCTCCAAGCTAAGTGGTAAGCAAGCTAATGTGCTCATTTTCCCCAACTTGTCCTCTGCGAACATAGCGTATAACCTCCTGAATACCGCCGCCAATATGGACATCATTGGCCCAGTACTTCTAGGGATGAATAAGCCTATTCACGTATTGCAGATGAGAGCTACCGTCAGGCAGATAGTAGACATGGTAGGGATAGCTGCTATAGAAGCTCAGAGCTAGTAAAATTAGAATTACATAAACTACTACTATGAATAGAAGAGAAGCCATTAAAAACACCCTCCTGGGAGCTGGAGGAGTAAGTTATTCCTTATCTCAACTACCCAATATCAATCCCTTCAAGCATATGTTTAATGAAAATCAGCCCATAGGGGTACAGTTATTTACCATTCCTAAAATGGTAGATACAGATCTAAAAGGGACACTCAGCCTGTTAAATGAAATAGGCTATAAGGAAGTGGAGTTCTTTGGGCCCTATCCATTTTCAGATCCAATCGCTAAAGAAGGTTGGGCACAGACCAAAGGCATGCTAGGCTTGTCTAATGATGCCTTTTATGGGTATACGGTACAGGAAGTGGTCCAAATGCTAAAGGACCTAACCCTAACAGTTCCATCCATGCATACAGATATCCTCACCCTCCGAAATGGACTGGACAAGATGTTGGATGAATTGGCTCCTTTTGGTGCTTCCTATCTCGTACTTCCCGCCCTCATGGATGGGAGATCTTCCCTGGATGATTACAAAAAGCTGGTAGAAGAATTTAATGGGTTTGGAGAGAAAATGGCGGCCTATGACATGAAGTTTGTCTACCATAACCATGGGTATGAACACATAGAGATGGATGGAGAAATCCCTATGGATTATCTGCTCACGCAGACTGACCCTAACTATGTAGCATTCGAGTTGGATATATTCTGGATGAGTGCCGCAGGAGCCGACCCTATCAGTTACTTAAAAAAGTATCCGGACAGATATAAACTTCTTCACCTTAAGGATGCCTCAGAGCCAGTTAGGTTCTCAGGAGATGGGGGTACAGCCGATCAATGGATGACAGAATTTCCTAAAATGACGGATCCGGGAGATGGAGTCCTTAAGGTAGATGAAATAGTGCAGGTAGCTCAGGAAATAGGGGTTCAGCACTATTACCTGGAAAGAGACCTAGCCCCTCAGCCTGAGCAAACACTAAAAAATTCGTTTGCGAACCTCTCT
The DNA here is from genome assembly GCA_038520955.1 of Bacteroidota bacterium. GTDB lineage: Bacteria > Bacteroidota > Bacteroidia > J057 > J057 > JBCBKZ01. The sequence continues at coordinate 6,591 of JBCBKZ010000064.1, forward strand.
TCTATGAGAGGATAAGCCAAAAAAAATTTATGCCACAGATTCACAGATTTATTCTTAATCAGTGAATCCGTGGCTATGTAGATTTGGAGGGAGTTCTTTATTTGGTAACTGAAAGCTTTCCCATATAGGTTCCTCCCTCTTTCTGGATCCTTACAGTATATATACCTGCCGGTAAGGCCGTTAGGTTTAGAGAGATGAGTTGAGAAATGGAAGAAGTCCCGAATATCTTTTTCCCATCCATAGTAAGTATATCTATTTCCATTTTCTCTCCCGAGAGGAGTTGGTTTTCTACCCAGATCTGTTCCGAGGCAGGATTAGGATAAATATTCAGTCCTCCATCTTCCAATGTCCCAGCTATAGAGGTAGTAGTTTGTAGGCTGTCAATGTAACGCACAAGGGTAATTACCTCCTGAGCATCCATACTATCTCTTAAACTGAGAGATGTCATTTCCACTACTGGAATCCTTTCGCTTTCCGTCAGCCACTTGTATTCTTTCTGTATGGGCAAAGGAATATTCACCTCCTGCGTATCCAGCCTGACAGAATCTACCCTGTCTATGGTAGACACCACCCTCAGGGTAGGAAAGGTCCCATAAGGCGTTTGTACCGCTCCTTCTCCATCCACTACATTAGTCCTCTCTATATCCTGCTGATAGTAAAGGCCTATGATGGTTACATCCAGTACAGCCCTACTGAAGGACTCATACTCATCACCCAGTTTTAAGGGAAAGCGATAAAGTAAATCATCAGGGTTTCTCTCGACATTTAATGCAATAGGAATTTCATTCAGTAAAAAGCTGAAGCCTATATTCTCAAAAGTAGAATCTGTTAGCTCAAAAAACTCATAGGCATCATTCAGACTTAAGCCAAAAAGGGTATCATCAATGGCCGTAAACTGAATAGCTGTAGTAGCATCCAAAAAACCAAGGCCCAAGGTAAAGGGGACTTCATTCCTGGAAATGTATGATATTTCACTCTGTCTTACAGGGTTGAACTGGGTGAAATCCCAGAATTGACCGGCTCCAGCTGGGCCCGGGCTTATAGACACACTGGTATCTGCAATACTAACCACAGCCGAATAGCCCGGCACAGGGAAGGCATCAGAGCCTATCTCAAGAACCTGACTATTAGCTGCAAAGACAAAGAGAATAGATATAACAATAAGGAAGAATTTTTTCATGTTTTTCATTCAGATAGGTTCGCACAAAGCCTAATCAAACAGAATCAGAAAGGTAGTTTACAAGATAATAACTTAGAATCCCTAATTGGTTAACAATTCCATGAGAATTTGTTCTTTCTGACGCAAAAATATACGTACCTTACAGGTTGTTTCTTATACTAATTTTTTTCCACTGATCTGAAACTAGCAAGTTTCGAAGAATACTATGAGGAGGCTGGTCGATTCAACGATACCATTTACCGTAGTCTATGCCCTGTATCACCATGAATACTTGGGTTACCTCATATCCTCACATGTAGTACAGCTCCTACCTGATAAACAGCTCAGCCTCGTACACCAGGGCATTAAAACCACCAATATGAACCAGTTCATGGAGGAACTGGATGAGAAAGATCAGGAGTTAGTCAAGCTCATGGAAGAAATTTCTCTTAAGGTAATCGTGAAGAAATTTGGTGGAGACCAGCGTAAGCCGGATGAGTTTTTCCTTACCAAGTTCAAGGGGGAAGTGGTCAGTCTGGTGGACCACTACATCCAACGACGGATGTCCAAAATTCTCCCTCAACTCATAGACAGGCAGGTGTTTGAAATGGGCAAAGATGGATATCCCGCACATACACCTGTGAAAGTACTTGAGGAGAAAGCCACTGTACTATTCCACTTCAGGAGGAATGAAGACTCCACACACTACTTCCCTACCATCAAGCTAAGAGGAGAAAAGATAGAGTTTCAGCGTAGGTCCGTCCTTATCTGCAAAGAGCCCGCCTGGTTATTATTAAACCATGAGCTATTTACCTTTCAGCAACAAGTAGAAGGAAAAAAGCTTCTTCCCTTTCTCAGAAAGAAGTTCATAGCCATTCCCACTGATAAGGAAGAAGAATACTATAGGAAGTTTGTTACCCAGATCATTGAGAGATATCATGTATATGCAAAGGGATTCAACATAAACACTATTCGAGCCCTCCCCAGGTTTTCTATTATCCTCAAGCAGCACAATGACTCATTTGACCTCATTCGGGAAGTAGCCTATGACAGATTCTCCTTCCCGCTATACCAAAATGGATCTGTTAAGGCCATTATGGAAAAGGAAGAGTCCGCCTATACCTTTTACCGAATAGAAAGAAAGAGCGAACTAGAAAGGGAGTTAGAAAGGGCCCTGGATAATATTGCGCCCCAAAAAGGGACTCTGAGTCCATGGAGCGCCATCCCTAAAAATGATGGACTGGATTGGTTATCTGAAAACGCTGAGTACCTGAAGGAATTAGGCGTCGAAATTACGCAACAGGAAAGTTCTACTCAGTATCATCTGGTCAAACCGGAACTTGAAATCATTACAGAAGATGATGGAGACTGGTTTGACATACAGGCTAAGGTAAGAATTGGAGGGTTTGAGATTCCTTTTATCAAGTTCAGAACCCATATACTTCGGAACAAAAGAGAGTATATTCTCCCGGACAAAAGTGTAGCGATTTTACCTGAAAGCTGGTTTTCAGATTATCGTCATTTGCTGGAGGTGATAGAATCCGACAAGGACGAGAACATGCGTATTCCCAGGTATCAGGCCCCCATCTTACACATGGCCCAAAATGGGAGTAGTAAGCTAGAGGCTTACCTAAATGACCTGAAGGAGAGCAATACCATACCGGAAATGGATCCCCCTACTAAGCTAAAAGCCACTCTCAGGAATTACCAGAAGGAAGGCTTTAACTGGCTAAGCTTTATGAAAGCTCATAGTATGGGAGCTATTCTGGCAGATGACATGGGGCTTGGTAAAACCCTTCAAACGCTCACCCTTCTCCTGAAAGAAAAGGAAGAGGGTGCAGAAAACCCTTCCCTCATTATTCTTCCTACTTCTCTCATCCACAACTGGTTATCTGAAGCCCAAAAATTCACCCCTAGCATGGACATTTACATCTATGCTGGCGTTAACAGGATAAAGGATGTGAAACGCTTCACCTCCTTTGACCTGATCCTGACCACGTATGGGATTGCGAGGCAGGATGTTGATATACTGAAGGATTTTCCTTTCCACTATGTCATTCTGGATGAAAGCCAGATGATCAAAAATCCTGAGTCCAAAACTGCCAGGGCTATCAAGAAACTGATCTCCAGGCACAGACTATCCCTGACAGGGACGCCTATTGAAAACACCGTGATGGATATCTGGTCTCAGATGTCCTTTCTGAATCCGGGTCTGCTGGGAAGTGAAGCCTTCTTTAAACGCTTTTATGTGAGTCCTATTGAGAAGGATTTTGATGAGAAACGGTCAGAGCGCTTACGTAAGATCATTTATCCCTTCATTCTCAGGAGAAAGAAACAGCAGGTAGAAAAGGACCTTCCTCCCAAGGTAGAGAAACTCCACTATTGTGAGATGCATGAGTCTCAGCAGGAGCTGTATGATGAGACCCGGAGCACCTACCGCAATTATTTGATGGAACTCATTCATTCCGGTACCTGGAAGAAGAACAAGCTTAACATTCTCACAGGTCTCCAAAAACTTAGACAGATAGCTATTCACCCTCAGCTGATAGATAAAGAGGTAGAATTGTATCACTCTGGTAAGTACCAGGAAGTAAAGAGGCTTTTGCAGGAGATTTTGGGTAAAGACTCTAAAGTCCTGATCTTCTCTCAGTTTGTAAAAATGCTCCAAATCCTAAAAAAGGACCTTGATAATGAAGGGGTGAAGTACGCTTACCTGGATGGCTCTACACGAGACAGAAAACAGCAGGTAGAGCAGTTTCAGTCGGATGAAAGTATCAGGGTCTTTTTGATCAGCCTGAAGGCAGGTGGTGTAGGGCTCAATTTGACCGCTGCTGACTATGTTTTCCTACTAGATCCATGGTGGAATCCTGCTGTAGAGAAACAGGCCATAGACAGGTCTCACAGAATAGGTCAGAAGAATACGGTTTTCTACTATAAGTTTATCACTAAGGATAGCATAGAGGAGAAGATCCTTAAGCTTCAACAAAAGAAGTCCCGCCTCTCTGATGATATCATCACTGTGGAAGATGATATGTACAAGTCTCTGAATGCGGATGATTTAGGGGATTTATTGCAGTAGATCCTTCGCTTGCCCCTACCCTAACCTCTTTAATGAGAAATGTTGGATCCGGGATCTAAATTATTTACCCATTTTTAGGGAAACTCCCCACAGAACATTCTCTATTTTAGTAAAAATTGCAAAAATCATATACAAGTAACGTCATATGCTACTTTTTTGCCTAATCCTATTCCATACGGCTAGCACACCTACTGAAAATTGACAAAGTTCCATACTCCTGAAGAGATTCCGCCTAAGGCTTGATGAATTCTGTGATTTCTTGTGGTCGTCGAATAAACACAGAGAATTAAGAGCTAAGCCATGAATTACCCTTCAACCACAGAGAAATACAGCCAAATTCTGGAGAATATCAAGAGCGGAGATGAACGCTTCCTTAAGCAATTTTACTTTGAACAGAGAACCCCCTTTGTTTCCTGTCTGATGAATAAAGTGGCCTGTGATGAGGAGCACGCCAGGGAACTATATCAGAAAGCGTTCACCATCTTTTACTACAAGGTCTTGGATGGAGACCTAAGCCACCTGTTTTGCAAACCCTCAACGTTTCTGATAGCAATAGGTAAAAACCTCCATAGGGATGAAATGAAAAAGAAAGATGCTCATGCACTAGACATCAACACAGAAGTGGCTCAACACGCCTATGGGCCTCAATGTGAAGTCCTGATAGAGGAACAACACAGACAACATCTGGTTAACAGCATCTTTAACAAGATGGATACCTCCTGCAGGGAGATCCTCAAACTATTCTACTTCCAGAAATTTAGTATGGAAAGCATTGCCAATGAGCTGGGTTTTGGATCTGATACTGTAGCCAGAAAGAAGAAATCTATTTGTCTGAAAAAAATCAGAAAAGTATTTAACGTGCAAACCAGTTAATACAACACTATGGACTTTCAAATCATTCAATTCCTTGACTATCAATTTTTCAGAAGAGAGAATCGTAAGGCAGAAAATACCTTTAAGGAGTTTACTGAGGAGGAAGAAAAGCTTATAGCAGATTACCGCTTTATCATTAGGGAATACATCAAGTGGGAAAAAGGAAAGTTTGCCAAGAGAGTAGCTGCCTGGGAAAAGGAAGCTATGGTTTACCAGATTAGGGCTTATTCATTTAGGCATTGTGCCTAGCCTTAGCAAGGCTTGCGGCTGTCTTCAGGAATTCTTTCGTATCGAAGTATTGTTTGATTTTCTGCTCAGTTACTTCGATGATTCGAGAGGGATACCTCCTCAGAATTCCATACTCATGAGTTGCCATTAGGATGGTAGTTCCAGCCAGGTTGATGGACCTGAGAATTTCCATAATATGCTGAGTAGCTGCAGGGTCCAGGTTACCTGTAGGCTCATCTGCTACCAGGAGAATAGGATCATTAACCAGCGCCCTGGCTATGGTAACTCTTTGCTGCTCTCCACCGGAGAGCTGGTAGGGCATAGACTGGGAACGAGCGGTCATCCCCACTTTAAAAAGGACTTCTGTTATTTTCTGTTTTATTCGACTTTTATCTTTCCATCCGCTTGCCACCATGGCAAAGCGGATATTTTCAAATACATTCCTGTCAGGGAGTAATTGAAAATCCTGGAACACTATTCCCAGCTTCCTTCTTAAAAAAGGAACATCCTTTTTATGGATATTATCTACCTGATAGTCGCCAATTTTGATACTCCCTTTGTCAGGTTTTACATCCGCATAGCACATCTTGAGCAGGGTGCTCTTTCCCATGCCCGTTTTCCCTACCACATACACAAACTCCCCTAGCTTTACTTCAAAAGAGGCTCCCTGGAAAATCATTCTATCACTAAATGAAATTCCTACATTTTTAAATAGGACAGTTGTTTTAGGGGTATCACTCATGCTGATATATTTTCCTACTGGATGCTAACGCCATCCGGGCTTATGGAAATGGTTTTTTTCTCGTATTCAAAGCTTACTTCCCCGGGTCCAGCCTCTTCAGGTCCGGGGCTTTTAGCTTGAAACGAATTATTCTTCCCCATATTCCATATTTCCTTGAAGATAATGGCTCCTTCTTCATTGTAAAACAACACATCTCCATCTAATACATTACGATGAAAAGTGCCGGTCATAAAGGGGGTACCGGATTCTCTGCTCACCATGAAGGGTCCGTTGAGCTCCCGATCATAATAAGATAGCACGTAGTCCTGCTCTCCGTTTTCCCTGAAGCAGGTCCAACGATCATACTTATCATTATTGGCAAAGAATCCATCTTCTTTGGGTCGGCCATTAGCATAATAGGTAGCCGCTGGGCCGTGCTTTATTCCATATTGGTAGGAAATCAACTCCTGGGTGGTTCCGTCCTCATAGAAGCTAAGGCATTCTCCATGCTCATAACCGGACATAAACGGGATGACTTGTTTGACAGTGATCCCATCCTCATAAAAGTAAAAGGCAGTATCTACTTCCACGCCATCCTGAAACTGCCGGATGGCCATGAGAGTACCATCTTCATAAAACATACGCATTTCCCCCTCATATTCTCCAGTTTCCAGGTTACAGCTAACACTAAATTTTAGCTGCCCTCCGGCGTAAGATTCCGTACACTCGTCCTCCGCTTCATTACAAGCTGAAAAGCAAATCAGCGTTGTGAGGATCAGTATCCATGGTCCCACATATTGGGAGTTAATTAACAGGAAAGAAATAGTAGGTCAACCCGTATGTCATAAAT
>JBCBKZ010000650.1:0-3606 GCA_038520955.1 Bacteroidota bacterium
ATCGTCATTAAGCAAAGCAGTAGAGCTATTTTTGAAAAATATGTATGTAAAAATTTCATGATTCAGTTTAGAGTTAAGCGCTTAGATTAGAATGATAGGTTCAAATCAAATCCCAGGCTTCTGGAAGAGGGAATAGTTGCATAGTATAGGGCTCCCTGAAGGTTACCACCATAAATGTTGAGCTCAGGGTCTATCTGCGGGTGCGTATTGTATAGCATGGCCACGTTACGACCTACTACTGACAGCCTTGCTGACTTCACAAAGCCTATTTTCTCCAGTAATGGGGCAGGGAGACGATAAGAGAATCTTACCTCTCTTAGCTTCACGTAAGAAGCTTCATAAATAGCCCCTTCATTTACTGAGCGCACACTTAGCTGTCTTACTACTGACTTGGTGTCTCCAACTACATCGTTTGGTACCCAATCCTGAGCAGACTCACTCCACTTGGCTCCTTTTCCGATTACCCCTTCTTCTCTCCCTATGGCAGTGATAGGGTAAATACCTGTCTGCATACCTGTAGAGCTACTTTCATCAGCTATGTCGCCGCCTATTTTAGCGTCTACCAGGGCTGAAAGAGAGAAGTTTTTAAAGGTGAAAGTATTCTGAATACCTCCTGTGAAATCAGGCGTAGCATTTCCTATTACCTGAAGGGAAGCTTCTTTCTGTGGGATTCCATCCTCGAATACGATCTGGCCTGCCAACGGACCATCTGGCACTCTCTGGTAAGCACTTCCTACAAAGGTACCATAAGCCTCACCTTTACGGGCTTCCAAGCTCAGGCCTCTTCTGGAGTGAAGTACTATGGTCTCAAGTTCATTTCCGTTGGCATCTGTGAAGAGGTCTACAACCTTATTCACGTTACGTGCATAATTCAGGGTTACATCCCACTGGAAACCGGATTGCGTCTTTACCGGTGTGCCGTATACCATAATCTCTATCCCTTTGTTAGTGATTTCTCCGGCGTTAATCACCTTGCTATCATATCCGGTAGCCTTGGAAACGGAGATGGCTATGATCTGGTCTGTAGTAGTCTGGTTATAGTAAGTTGCATCTATCCCCAGTCTGTTATTGAAGAGCCTAACGTCAGCACCTATTTCAAATCCTGTGGTTTTTTCAGGCCTTAGCTCGTTATTCGCAATGGTGGTATTCTCTGAGAATACAGGGGTAGAGCTGTTCCATGCATCTCTGGGGATGAATACCTGCTGCAGGCGGTAAGGATCTGTATCATTTCCTACCTCAGCCCAGCTACCTCTCAGCTTGGCGAAAGAAAGTACATCACTCTGTATACCCAGCATATCAGTCAGTACTGCACTCAAGGCAAAAGATGGGTAGAAGTAAGAGTTATTTTCTACAGGAAGCGTGGAAGACCAGTCATTTCTGGCAGTTACATCCAGGAAGAGGAAACCTTTAAATCCAAGGTTCAATGCTCCGAACAAGCTGTTTACTTCCTTCTCTTCTATTCGGCTACGGTCAGTATTAGTAGAGGCGTTATTGGCCACGTTGTATAAGCCGTTGATGGTTACATCATTAACTTGGGTGAAGTTTCGCTTGTAATAGTTGGTTCTGTGTACCCCTCCTATTTTGGCACTCACTGAGAAAAGACTTTCAAAGGTCTTGTCATAAGAAAGGATGAAGTCAGAGTTAGTTTCCTGTCGTCTCAATACTTCCTCACTGTATGACTGAGTACGTGTATCTCCACTCTTGGTCCGTTCTCCTCTGGTGACATTTACTCTTGTATCAGTCCAAAGGTCGGTACCGCTTCTTACCATCAAACTTAGCTCATCTGTAATGTCATAGTTAAGAGCTATGTTCCCAAGGAACCTATCCTTATCATTGCCATCTGTCAGGAATTCCTGCTCGTAGAATCTATTCAGAGCGAAGGAGTGCTGCCAGTTAGCATATGGATAGTCATCTCCATCACGTGTGATGTGTACATCCATATAATCTTTGTAGTTCTTCAACTGACCCCAGTCCACATGTCTGTTATGCCAGGTCTGTGGTTCCCAGAATACAGGTTGCTGACGGTTATCAGATCCAGACTTGATATAACTGGAGCTTACTTTTATAGAGAGCTTGTCAGTGATATCGAAGCCGGTATTCAGGCGGAAATTGTTTCTGCTAAAGTCATTATTATAAAGTATGCCGTTTTGTTCGGTAATACCCATGGCCAGTCTGAAGTAAGCCACATCATTAGAGCCGGAAATAGCCAGTGTATGTGTCATGGTGTTTCCAGTCTCCCAGAGGTTTTCCCAGGTATCAGGTACAGGTACCAGAGGTGCTAGCTCTTCTCCTGTCCACCAATGCCTAACCAGCCTTCCATCCATAGGGGCACCCCAGCTTTCATCCACACCTGCTGTTCCCACTAAGGGTGCATCTGGGTAAGCTGCTCTGAATTGTTCTATAGCCAGCGGATCTGTGATTCCTCCATTTCTACCATCAGCATACCAGGTAACATATCCATTTCCTCCTCCATATGTATTTTGGAACTCGGGTACTACAAAGGGTTTCTCCCAAGTCATATTCAGGTTATAGTCTATCCCGATTCCATCAGTCCCCTTTCCTGTTTTGGTGGTGATCAAGATGACTCCGTTGGAAGCTCTGGATCCGTAAAGGGCAGTAGCTGATGGGCCTTTTAGTACACTGATAGATTCTATGTTATCGGGACTGATCTCAGAGACCCCCCCTCCATATACGTTGTTGTCTACAGCATCTCCTCCGGTAGGTGCAGCAAAATCTCCTTCTATGGGCACACCATCTACTACATAGAGTGGCTGGTTATTTCCCAGGATAGAGGCATTACCTCTGATGGTTACCTGAGAACCACCTCCTACACCGGAAGCTCCAGTAATCTGTATACCTGCTACTCGTCCTGAGAGTGAGTTAACCACATTGGTAGATCTGGCCTCTGTTAATTCAGAAGCATCTACTTCCTGGACTGAGTATCCCAGGGCTTTCTTGTCTCTTTCCAGTCCAAAGGCAGTAACTACCACCTCATCCAGCGTTAAATCTGTGGGAGAAAGAGTAATAGAAAAGTTATCTGAATCTGAGATTGGGAGAATACTGTCTTCATACCCTATGTATTTGACCAGAATTGACTCACTTCCGTCTGGTGCTTCCAGGGTAAATTCTCCGCCTGCACCCGTTAAGGCGCCCACCTGGGTGCCCGGAATGAGGACAGTGGCTCCCACGATGGCCGTACCATCCGGTGCCTCAATTTTTCCAGTTAATGTTCTTGACTGGGCCATGGCCTCAAAAGAGGAGCTAATGGCCAGCACAAAAACAATCATGCTAAGTAGTTTCCGCATAGTGATTAAAGTGATAGGTTAGATAAAAATTTGACATTTCGTGTCCAGTCCGGCCAGTAAGCTGGCCGGAAAACGTTTGAATGAACGATAACAGCTGGGTGGTTATCCCAGAAAAGGGCATGAGGAATCCATCTGATAATCTTTTGATTATCAAATAGTTGCTACACCTTTCTCTTAATGGGAAATTTGTCGGCTTAATGGCCATATTAACACATACTACTGTAGATACTATTTGATAATCAAAAGATTATCAGATGGATTCCTCATGCCCTTTTCTGGGATAACCACCCAGCTGTTATCG
>JBCBKZ010000651.1:0-3605 GCA_038520955.1 Bacteroidota bacterium
AATTTCTCATCCCTCACTAGGCTACATTTTGTGTAGGAAAGTGAAATTTCCCTGCTTTCAGGCAATTCCGTTTCCGATATTCCTTAGGGCCAGCTACAATTTAGTTATGAATTCCCTTTCATGACAGATAAATGACCATTGACCAAGTTTATCTCAGGCTCGGTAGGGAAAGTCTCTATATTGACCACTGATTTAACGGGAGACTTATTCTTTTGTGAGAGGCTTTTTGATGTACACTTCATTGTCTAGGTAGACAATGCCCTGATTTAGTGATTACGCCGAAACAAAAGACTTACTGCACATGAAAAAATCAGCATTAACAGCTTCTCAGCTTGCCCATCTGAATGTATTTTCCCTCATTCTTGAGTGTGATGGTTGGGCTGACCCCCTTGCAATAGAGAGAAGATTTGACGGCGGAGAAGAATTAAGCCCGGAAGGAATGCGTGTCTTCGAAAGCAACCAAAGAGTTCTGGAAGCTCAGTTTCATGCTCCGGTCAACATGATCACCCTCTCTATTTCCACGCCAGATAAAGAAGAAAAAATAGTTTTGTTTTTTCTTTATGCCAGCAAGCCTGAAAAAATTCTGGAGTGGATGGTCTCTGTCAAAAACAGCATTAATACTGTTAATTACAGTAAATATCTGGAAGAAATTAATGATTATTGCACCACAATTATGGAGGCAGTTTCTACACCAGCTTCTTGTGAGCTGAAGCCTGTGGTGATTAAATAAGGTCTAAGAGAACTAAGAATAAAAAAAGCTGACAGAACTATTCTGTCAGCTTTTTTTCTATCATTTCACTCACAAGGACTTCTTGTCTTTCAACTTGTAGAAGAAAATTCAATAGCACACTGCATTGGGCACTAATGGCAGGCTGCTTGACTGAAGAAAGGTTATCGCCCAATTGTTCCACTATAGAAGTAGCTTTCTCAAGCGCGGAGCGGAGTTCTTTCGTTTTCGTAAGAAAGTCGCTTTTATTCATTTTTTGCTGTTTACCTTTTTTAAATTAAGTGAAACCGTTCCAAAAAGAGAAATTTTACCATAGGTAGAACGCCCTTTTTGATGAATGATTATACGATTTCTCCCCAATAGACTAATATTTATTGACTAATCATACAAATATTCATTTTTCCAGAGAATGGAGAACTTAATAAGACGAGCTAATATGGATTAGGTTACAGCTTCTTTATGCTCAAACACTTATAATACCTGTGGATTTGCTATATGGGTTGGCCTACCCTGTAGATAGTTAAGGACATTCTGAAAAGCGATAGAAAAGTACAATTCATATCCGGCCATTTCAACATATCCCAAATGTGGGCTGCAAATTACATTCTCCATTTTTAATAGAGGATGCAAGGGATCTAAGATAGGTTCTTCCTCATATACGTCCAGGGCCGCAAAACCTGGTCTTCCTGAGGTAAGTGATTCAAGCAGTGCGCCCTTCTCAATCAATTCAGAACGGGCTGTATTAACTAATAAGGCTTCCGACTTCATCATTTGAAGGTCTACCTGTTTTACAATACCTCTGGTAGATTCTCTGAGTCGCAAGTGCAAGCTAACGACATCACAGCTACTGAAAAACGCTTCCTTGGTAGATGCTGTTAGAAATCCATCTTCTTGCGCTTGCCTTCTGGAAGCTTCACTCCCCCATATCATCACTTCTGCGCCAAATACTTCTGCATATCGGGCCATCCGTTTTCCTATTTTCCCATAACCCCAAATTCCTATACGTTTCCCATACACCCTTCTCCCTATATTTACTTGCCACTTTCCCTTCTTCATCCCCTCAACTGCCTGGGGAATTAATCGTAAGCCATTCATCAGTAAGGCCCAACTCAGTTCCGCCGTGGCTATGGGATTTCCTTTACCTTCAGCTACTGCCACACCATATGTATTACAGGCGTCAATATCTATATGTCCGGGGTTTTTGCCTGTTTGAGAAATCAGCTTTAGATTAGGCAAAAGAGAAAGAAGTTCTTCTCCTACAGGTGTACGGGTGCGGGTGAGTACGAGGACTTCTGGATCTCCTAACTTCCCTGCAAGTTTCGCAGGTTCTGGAAGGTACTCATGAACCAACGTAACCTTATGATCAGCTAACATGCCAAAACAGTCCAGTTTTTCTATAGCGTGCTGATAGTCATCCGGAATAGCTATTCTCATACTTGAGATGGTAGATACTGCTGGCAGATAGCCAGTTCGGTTGATTTATTCTGACACAAGGACAAGGAAGTCGGTAAGTTCTATATCTAAAAGTACACCTGACCCTCCATCAGCTTTCTGCAGGTTCTATAGGTACCTGCCTTTAGCACCGTGAAGGTCTCTCCTTCTCCCTGCACTTCAATTTCTACAGGTATTTTTCCTGAGGGATGTTCGATCACAATTTGCTCTGATAACTCGCTGCTAACTTTAGCCAAATCCGAAACTACCGTATTTCCAGCCTTAGCAGCTGTTCCTATGCACACTGCTCCACTCACTGCATGCGTGGGGTGGAGTGTATGGGGTGTAAAGTATTGAGACTTGATAGAGCCTCCCTCCCTGGCAGTAGAAAGCAGTCCTACCTTGGGAATAACTGAAGCTGAAACATCTCCCATTCCAGCCAGCTTGCCAGCTTCCTGGCGGATAGATTCTATTTTCTCCATCAGGGCTATATTCCCTTTGAAGAATTCTTGATTCTCAGTTCCTGTCAGCCCCAAGTCTTCCGCCTTCATCAGGCACATGATATTTCCGGCATCCACTATAGATACATCTACTCCTTGAATAGAGTCTCTTTGATTTCCAGTAGGGAATAACTTACCAGTAGCCCCTCCAGCGATTTCATACAAGGTCATCAATACCGGAGCTCCAGACCCGGGAACACCATCGATCATAAAATCTCCATCAGCATAATTCACCTTCCCATTTGGAGTCTGGACAAGAATTTCAATGTAAGAACCTGTATTTACATTGTAGACCTTCACTACTGTTTCAGGATGTATAGCTTCCACCCATCCATTCTCAATAGCGAAGGGGCCCACTCCCGTCATCATATTTCCGCAGGTGGGGTTTGTATCCACTATAGGCTTGTCAATAAATACCTGGGCGAAGAGGTAGTCTACATCTATTCCTTCCCGCTCGGAAGGCTGAACCATCACAACTTTACTGGTAACAGTAGTAGCTCCCCCTATCCCATCTATCTGTTTTTTATCAGGTGATCCCATAATACTTAGGAGAGCCTGATCTCTTTTTTCTGTATCAGCAGGTAAGTCACGTAGATCAAGGAAGGGCCCCCTTGAGGTTCCTGCACGCATGAAAATACAAGGTATGTGTTGCATTTAGTTAGAAGATAATTCCTTCAGGAAGGGCTAAGTTTAAGAACTTCCCAAACAATAACAATAAAGCCACGCCAGATGCGGTGAGTAGTGCTGTTCGCTTCCAGTTAGTATGTGCTTTCAAGGTAAAAAAGGAGATCATAAAGACCATAATGGCTGGAATAAATCCTATCAATCAAGCTCGTGTAACAAGGCGGATTCCGCTGAATTCATTATGTTTCTAGTTCTTTAAGAATGAGATCTTTTCGAATTGCTTTTTCTAACTCGGCAATTTCAACTCTCATGGCTTGTGCCAC
>JBCBKZ010000652.1:0-3580 GCA_038520955.1 Bacteroidota bacterium
ATCTACATTTGCTTTTCTTCAATTCAGATTTAAAGCTATATGCTGCAACTTACTTTCCTTCAAAGAAGGTTGAATCCATAAAAGATTATCAGATTAATAGTTATTTGAATAAAGAGAGGAATAAAAGAGCTTTTCAGTACAGGAATGAATTACCAATTCAATACACATTGAACTTCAACCAAGCAGAAAAAGGATATTCTAGAAGGAGCAATAAAATTGTTAAGGATATTAATCTGAACCCGGAAGCTAATAAGGTTACTCTAGTGGTGAGTGCTTCGGAAGATCCATACTATGGATTATACGCATTGAGATTTAAAGAAAAACTTGAGGACTCTGTTTATTTAAGAAAATTCCTAGATATTGATACCCTTAGCTTTTTCATAGGAGATATCAATATTGACTATGAGGAAAGTGTTATTGAATTAACAGACTCTAATTTTGTTATTGACTATTTATTAATTCCGAAGAAAGGTTTATTGAATGACTTTTTTAGAGAGTATTTCAAAAGAAAGCTGAATAAGGAAGGTATTGATAATTAGAGAGTTATCTCAGTGAGGCCCAACTGGTTTCAAACTCAAGGAAAGTACCTACTATAAACATAGTGAGGATTTAATATCTATGAGCCCAGTACTTCAGTACAGGGGTATCTTTCAGGCAGAGAAGAATAAAAATTTAGGCAGCTACCCCTCACAGATAGCTGCCTTTTTCTTATATATCCTATGACTCCTAGCGGGTCAGGTACATATTTCTCTCGTTGTATGCATTCACGAAGAATGGATCCTTCAGGTCATCTATGAAGTAGATCTTTTCTCCGGTTGACTTCATTTCTGGTCCCAGGTTCTTGTCTACATTAGGGAATTTGTCAAAGGAGAATACAGGCACCTTGATGGCATACCCCTTTTTGTTAGGCTTGAACTTGAAGTCCTTTACCTTATGGGTTCCCAGCATCAGCTTGGTGGCAAAGTTCACATAAGGCTCTTTGTAGGCCTTGGCTATGAATGGCACTGTACGGGAAGCTCTTGGGTTAGCTTCTATGATGTACACCTGCTCATCCTTCACCGCAAACTGGATGTTGATCAAGCCTTTTACCTTGAGGGCTTGGGCTATTTTCAAGGCGTATTCTTCTATGTCCTTCAGGACTTTCTCACTCAGATCAAAGGATGGCAACACAGCCATAGAATCACCGGAGTGAATACCCGCAGGCTCTATGTGCTCCATCAGTCCTATTAGGTAGATATCCTCTCCATCACTGATGGCATCTACTTCTCCTTCTATTCCTCCATCCAGGAAGTGATCTATCAGTACCCGGTTACCGGGCATCTGCTTCTGGATCTTGATTACGTGCCTTGTGAGCTCTTCGTCGTTAATCACTATCCTCATACTCTGACCTCCCAGTACATAGGAAGGACGTACCAGTACAGGATATCCTACCGACTTAGCTACTTCTACAGCCTGGGCCGCATTCTCCGCTACGCCAAAGTTAGGATAAGGGATTTCCAGCGACTTCAGTAGTTCTGAGAATCTACCTCTGTCCTCAGCCATGTCCATCATGTCAAAGCTGGTTCCCAGGATAGGTATCCCAAATCTGTCTAGCTTCTCCGAGAGTTTCAGGGCCGTCTGTCCACCTAGCTGCACGATAACCCCTTCAGGCTTCTCATGCTGGATGATGTCATATATATGCTCCCAGAAAACGGGCTCAAAGTATAATTTATCGGCAATGTTGAAGTCCGTGGAGACAGTCTCAGGATTACAGTTGATCATGATGGTCTCGTATCCCATCTCCTTGGCTGCCAGTACGCCGTGTACACAGCAGTAGTCAAACTCTATCCCCTGACCAATTCTGTTAGGCCCTGATCCGAAGATGACTACCTTCTTTTTATCACTTACCACACTCTCATTCTGATCATCAAAAGTGGAGTAGTAGTAAGGCGTAACGGCTTCAAACTCTGCGGCACAAGTATCTACCAGCTTGTATACACGCTTCACGCCCATCTCGTGGCGCTTCTTGGATACTTCACTCTCCATCACCCCAATCAGGTGAGCGATCTGTCTGTCAGCGTAGCCATTTCTCTTAGCCTCTTCCATGAGATCCTTGGGGAAGTTGGCCAGTTCAAAGCGACTGATTTCTTTCTCCAGGGACACCAGATATTCTATCTGACGGAGGAACCACATGTCTATACGGGTAGTGGCATGGATGTCCTTAATAGGAATCCCCAGGTGCATAGCATCTTTTACGTGGAAGATTCTTTCTGCAGAAGGATGCTTAAGGCTATACATGATGCTTTCCAGGTCATGCAGCTCCTTTCCATCTGCTCCCATGCCGTTTCTCCCTATTTCCAGAGATTGGGTAGCTTTTTGAAGGGCTTCATTAAAGCTTCTTCCTATCCCCATGACTTCTCCTACTGCCTTCATCTGAAGACCCAACTCAGGATCTGAACCGTGAAATTTGTCGAAATTCCAGCGAGGAATCTTCACAATCACATAGTCCAGGGTAGGCTCGAAGAAAGCTGATGTATTTTTGGTGATCTGGTTAGGTAGCTCATCCAGTCTATATCCTACGGCCAGTTTAGCGGCTATCCTCGCGATAGGATATCCCGTAGCTTTGGAAGCCAGGGCGGAAGAGCGTGATACCCTTGGATTTATCTCAATAACGATTACTCTACTGGTAGCAGGGTCTACGGAGAACTGTACATTACATCCTCCGGCAAATTCTCCCAACTCATCCATGATGCGGAAAGCCTGGTTACGCATAATCTGGTAAATGGTATCAGGCAGGGTCATGGCAGGCGCTACTGTGATGGAGTCTCCCGTGTGAATCCCCATGGGATCCAGGTTCTCCACCGTACAAATGACCAGCTTGTTTCCAGCTGAATCGCGCATTACTTCCAGCTCAAACTCCTTCCATCCGAATACACTTTCTTCTATCAATACCTCATGAACCGGACTTATTTTTAGCCCTCTGGTCAGCAGCTCATCATACTCTTTCTCTTCATGCACAAAAGCGCCCCCGCTACCTCCAAGCGTATAGGAAGGCCTGATTACCAGCGGAAAACCTATCCTTTGGGCTATTTCCTTCCCTTTCAGAAAGGAGTTGGCTATCTCCGCCGTTGCCACATCAAATCCTATCTCCTTCATTAGCAGCCTGAACACTTCCCTGTCTTCCGCTTTCCCAATCGCACTGATGTCAGCTCCTATGATTCTGACACTATATTTTTCCCACAGTCCTGCCTTGGCACATTCCACACAAAGGTTAAGGGCAGTTTGTCCTCCCATGGTAGGAAGTACAGCGTCTATATTATTCTCACTGATGATTTTCTCAATCGACTCTTTCGTCAGGGGCAATAAAAAAACATGATCCGCTGTAACGGGATCAGTCATAATAGTTGCCGGGTTAGAATTGATGAGATAGACAGTAATTCCTTCCTCTTTGAGGGCCAGGGAAGCCTGGGAACCAGAATAATCAAACTCACATGCTTGCCCAATTACGATGGGACCACTACCGATAATTAGTACAGAATTGATGGAAGTATCTAATGGCATATTTCTAGATTTTTGCAAAAGTAGTAGAACAAAGCTTAAC
>JBCBKZ010000653.1:0-3578 GCA_038520955.1 Bacteroidota bacterium
AGGATTCCTCCATTAACCTGATTCGGGTGGAGTGTGATTCACCATCTGTATATGCCTCTTTCAGCAGGGTCCCTATGTACTTCCCTGTTGAGGGAGAAAATCTCATCAGGTATACTTCTTCCAAAGGAGAAAAGGATACCGTGAGGGTAGCTTACAATGCTATCAAGCGCAAAATACTTCCCAGGAAGAAGCGTAAATCTACGTCTAAAGAAGAGCCCTTGTACTGGGAAATCTTTCCTGAGAATAGTGTAGGCTATCTATACATCCCTTCCTTTTCAGAAGCCAGGAGGAAACGTTTCAACAAGGAGCTCAAAAAAGCTTTTAAAGGCTTTTCAGACCAGCGAACCAAGTCTCTTATCATTGACCTAAGAGATAACAAAGGAGGATTTATTAACCGTGGTACGGAGCTTCTATCCTACCTTTCTTCTTCTCCCTATAAGTACATAGACTACACGGTGGTAAAAAGCAGCAGATTACTTAAGGAGAAAATTAAGAAAAACATCTTCTGGCCATCATTGTCTACCAACTTGTTTAAAAAAGCCATTGATAAGGAGTTAGTCTACGGCTGGAAAAATGATATAGGACAGCAGGATACCATTTACTGGGAAGAGATAGCCCCACACAAGAAGCATGTATTTACTGGGGATACCTATCTGCTGGTAAACGGGCTCTCTCTGTCCAACTCCTCTTTGGTTCATCAGGCTATTGCCCACCATAAGCTAGCTACCTCTATAGGAGAACCCAGCGGAGGTACCTCTCACGGAACTTTTGGGCATACGGTAGGTTTTAGGTTACCTAATACCCATGTTTCAGGTATCATGGCTACCATTAGAATCCTTACCCCACACGATAACTTGATTGAAAGGACCCTCACACCGGATTTCATAGTCCCTGATAAGATAGAAGACATTCTGAATGAACGGGATAGTCAGCTAGACTTTACCTGGGAGCTTATCAGATCCAGAAGGAACAAGTTGGCGAGGAATTAAAAAAAGCCTTGTTGGGATACAACAAGGCTCCTTAGCAACCTACTATGAAACTACACCTATTTAACTTATTATCTTAATTGTTAGTAATACAATCAAATGGGGAGTTAGCCTACTTCTATTGGCTACAGAAGTGGGTAAAAAAAAAGATCCCGCCGCCAGATACTGACAAACGGGAAATACAGAAGTAGGAAAAAATATCCCCTTAGAGGACGGGGATAAGCTTGTTGGATTCTTTTATTACTTTAGCGCTCCCCTTATGGGGAAAATCTGTTACTTCCTGGACTGACTGAAATAACTTGTATTGCATCCAGACCCTGATTAATTCTGCTACGCTCCATGCCTGTGCTATACATCCTTTAGGGGCAAATGGAGCTTCTGCATCAAAAATCTCTGAAATGGTTCCCACACCAGCTTCATCAAAGTGAGTGAGCATATTCTCTACCACTTCTTCCATTTCTCTGATGGCCATACTGCCGTCCACATACCACAAGGCATCTATATATAGTCCCAGTAACCAGCTCCATACCACTCCCTGGTGATAGGCACCATCTCTTTGGTATCTATCTCCTCCATAATTGGGTTTGTAGGCGGGATCCTGTGGGGACAGGCTTCTTAGCCCTACAGGCGTATATAACTGGTCTCTGACTGTTTTCATCATTCTGGCAGCCATCACCTTGTCTAGCAGGGGATGTGGCAACCCTAGTGCAAATAACTGATTAGGCCTTACAGCCGGATCTACTCCATCTTCCCTTATTACATCATACAGACAGCCCAACTCATGATTCCAGAAAATGTCTACAAATCTCCTTCTTACTCTCTCTGCCTTTCTGTTGTATACTGCAGCCAGCTCAGAAGCACCACATAGATTCTTAAATCTGGCAAAGATTTTCAGGGCATTATACCAAAGTGCATTGATCTCTACGGCCTTTCCTTCTCTGGGTGTTACCACCCAATCTCCGGCCTTGGCATCCATCCAGGTAAGCTGTACACCGGGTGATCCGGCCTCAACCATACCATCATCAGCCACTTTTATGTTATATCTAGTGCCATTTTCGTAGTGAAAAATCACCTGACTCAGGGCTGGTAAAAGCTGCTCACAGATGAATTCACTGTCCTCTGTATGTTGATAGTATCTGTAGGCCGCTACGAAAAACCACAGACTGGCATCCACAGTATTATATTCAGGGCTGTTCCCATCATCAGGGAATCTATTAGGGATCATTCCCTGGTCTACCCTTTCCGCAAAAGCTCTAAGGATTTTTCTGGCATCATCCAGTCTTCCTGTGTACAAACATAATCCGGGAAGGGCAATCATGGTGTCTCTCCCCCAGTCTGAAAACCAGTGATAACCTGCAATAATACTCTTGAGGTTATCCCCTCTCTTCACAATAAACTGATCTCCTGCTAAGGCAAGTCTCTTTAGGTTACGGTGGGGGAGCACATTCTTAAGGAGGCCTTTTCTTCTGCCTTCCTCATTAGTCAGCATTTGGAAAACATCCTTCCCTTGAGGGTTATCTGCAGAAAGTAACATCCCGAATTTACTTCCTTCTTCCAGATCTATAGACAGTTTACCTGGGGTGAATAGATCCTCTCTGGAACCCTGCCCTCTTTCTTGTTCTTTTTGATATTCAAAGTTGAAGTACCAGTCCGGTTCATGCTTATAGGTAGATCCCGGAGCAGAAATGAATACGTTGGGAGCTTCATTATAGGCCTTGTAGTAGAGAAGGCCATCGTGGAAATTGACGGTAGTATTTTGGTGAGGGTTGGCACCAGCCATTCCATGAAAATCACGTGGTGTCATGAAAGGTGTTAACTCCAGGGTAAACTTCTCGGGAGCTTTGAGCACTTCATAAATAATTCCGGTTGAGTTTTCCTCATGAGGACAAAAGATGGTCTTTTTGATGAGAATATCTCCTATCTCATAGAAAAACTCAGGGAAGATATCCTTTCTGAATTTGACCAGGTGCTTATATCCATGTGGATGGATAGAACCTCCATAATTATTGGTGCTAAGGTCGAATCTCTGGCCGTGTTGCCATAATACCTCATCTACCTTAGAGACCATCACCCACCTTTCAACAGGGGGGTTCATGGAGGCCACCAATAATCCATGATATCTTCTGGTAAGTGTTCCCAGAATGGTGCTACTAGCGTAACCACCTAAGCCATTAGTTTCAAGCCACTCATGGCTAACGGCCTTTTTGTACTCTTTGAAAAGGTCAATTTCTTGTGTACTCATCGTCTCTCCAACTATCAGGAATTTTATGTTTGTTAGGCACAGCACGTCTCAGCGCACAGCATCTTAGCTGGCATATGAGAACCAATTACAGCGAATAGTATTAAGGTTTGTAACTACTTTGTATCCTTCCTGTAGAATATATTGCTGGTAGGAAATGTATCAACAACAGCTTTAGAGGAAGTAAAATTTTTCTCTACGAAAACGTTTACGACATAAAACTAAAGTGGCTTTGGTCAATTGTGTAACCTAAAAGGCCAACTTTCTAAGGTAGTGGTTAAGTTTGAGGTGCAAGGCAGCGGAAGTATAGGGTCAACATTTATGTCGTGAAGTCCCTCTAAAGTCAACATCCT
>JBCBKZ010000654.1:0-3574 GCA_038520955.1 Bacteroidota bacterium
CAAAACAACCATATTTATAGTAGAATTTGTATATTAATATTTCAGCAGAAAGCTGTTAAGAATAGAAAAAACTACTACTAATGCTCACACCCAAAAGTCTATATATAGACAGGGATTCTCCCATTCCAAAATACAGGCAGGTAGCTAATACCATTCTCTGGGAAATAGAGCAGGAAGTCCTGAAAAAAGGAGATAAATTGCCTTCTATTAATGAAGCCAGCGCTGAATTTTATTTGTCCAGGGATACCGTTGAGAAAGCTTATCGTGAGCTGGTTCACAGAGGGGTAGTCAGCTCTATTCCGGGCAAGGGATTTTTTGTTACCAACAGACCTGAAAGGGCTAAGCTGAAGATAGTACTGATCCTGAACAAGCTAAGCCCTTATAAGCTTCAGATCCACAAGGCGCTGGTAGAAAAGATGGGAGAAGAAGCCAATACCACCATCTTTCTTCATAATTATCAGGCCAGAAGGTTTCAGTCTTTTGTCCTGGATAATCTTGGGCTATATGACTATTATATCATAAGTCCACACTTTCTGGATTATCCAGAAATCGCCTTCAAAACCATAGAAAAAATCCCACCCAGCAAACTAATTCTTCTGGATAAGGATTTGCCTAATCTTAATAAAGGATATGGCCTGATTTATCAGGATTATGCCAAGGACATCATTAATGGCATACAGCAGGCGAGAGAGGAGCTTTCGAAATACCAAAAAATATTCCTGGTGTTCCCCAGAAACCGCCTGGCCTCCACTGGCATTAAAAGTGGCTTCTGTAAAATCTGTGATGAGCTCGGATTTACGGGACAAATAGTTCCCTCTCTTCAAGAGTTAGAGCTAAAAAAGAATAGTGCCTATATAGTAATCAATGAAGATGATCTCCTCCATATAATAAAAAGTGGTACTGCAAAAGGATGGAATTCTGGCGAGGACTATGGAGTAATCTCCTATAATGATTCTCCTACCAAGGAGATATTAGCAGGCGGAGTTTCCGTATTTTCTACTAATCATGCTCAGATGGGTGTTCACGCTGCTGAGATGATTCTCAAGAGAAAGCACCAGAAAATGTACAATCCATTTGTCTGGATTCCCAGAAATTCCCTTTGACAGTTGCCTCTAAGCTCATTTATCATGGACAGAAGGCACTTCATCAAACAAACAGGCTTAACCCTTTCCGCTTTACCCCTACTCCCGGCCCTAAGCAGGCAAAGTCCCTATAAATTAGCCCTCATAGGCTGTGGATGGTGGGGAATGAATATTCTTAGGGAAGCCATGGCCTATGGAGAAAATAAGGTAGTAGGGCTCTGTGATGTAGATAGTCAGGCACTTGAACTGGCTTCCAAAGAGGTAAGTTCCTTAAAAGGAGATACGCCCAGGCTTTATAAAGATT
The DNA here is from genome assembly GCA_038520955.1 of Bacteroidota bacterium. Taxonomy (GTDB): domain Bacteria; phylum Bacteroidota; class Bacteroidia; order J057; family J057; genus JBCBKZ01. Next base: position 1,387 of record JBCBKZ010000654.1, read on the forward strand.
ACAGAGAGCTCATTCAGAAAGAAAAACCAGAAATAGCCATCATAGGGACACCGGACCACTGGCATGCGCTACCAGCTATAGCGGCAATTAAAGCGGGCGCCCACCTGTACCTGGAAAAACCCATAGGTCATACCATAGGTGAAGGTCAGGCTATTCTCAAAACTGCCAGAGATTACGGAAAGGTAGTACAGGTAGGGACACACAGGCGGGTATCTCCCCACAACATTTCGGCCATGAAATTCCTGAGAGATGGTAAAGTAGGGAAGATCAGCCAGGTAAAGTGTTTCATTAATTATGGCCAAGGTCCCGGAACGGCCGCAGCAGATGCTGAGCCCCCAAAAGGATTAGATTGGGACTTCTGGGTAGGACCAGGAGCCGAAACTGCCTACAATCCCCGAATACATCCCAAGGGTTTCCGAAACTTCCTGAATTTTGCTAATGGCACCATAGCTGACTGGGGCATACACTGGTTTGATCAGGTACTCTGGTGGACTGAAGAGAAATTTCCTAAGACCGTCTACTCCACGGGAGGCAGATTTGTGAGAGAAGATAATTCTGATGCGCCAGATACCCAGATGGCCATATACGAGTTTGAAGACTTCACGCTCACATGGGAACATAAACTATGTGCACCCAACGCCTACATAGACCATAATGTGGGTTGTTTCTTCTATGGTACCAAGGGAACCCTACACTTGGGTTGGCGAGACGGATGGACCTTCTATCCAAAAGATAAAAATGCCCAGATCATAAAAGAGAAGCCGCAGCTACACGCTCCTGATGATCAGAATATCAAGGAGCTTTGGGCAGACTTCATGAGTTCTATTGAAACTGGATCCACCCCAGTATGCGACATAGAGCTTGGACACCGCGCCACCAATTTGAGTCTGCTAGGTATGCTTTCCTATAAGCTGGGAAGAAGTGTAGCCTGGGATGGAGAAAAGGAAAAAATCATTGGAGATAAGGAAGCCAATAAGCTTCTAAAGAGAAAATACAGAGGAGATTGGGAGTATCCCGCTTAAGCGGAAAACTTCTCCTTATTCTCCGGATGAAAATACATGTAGACATGAGTTACCTGAGTTTGCCACCTGCAATTTCTAAGGAGGAAGCTTAGCTAGCCATTTTAACCCAAACCTATCCATGAGAATAACTTATTATCTCTTTCTTTCTCTTTTTCTCATTAGTGGCAGTCAGCTTTATGGCCAAGAGCTTACTGAGCCCACATGGATCAGTTATCCTTCAGCCAATAATACCCAATACGGAGTTTACCACTTCAGAAAGAAGGCCACTTTTGATCAGGTTCCGGAGAAATTAGTGCTCTATATCTCTGCAGATAATAGGTACCACTTCCTTGTGAATGGGCAAAGAGTTTGCTATGGACCTGCCAAAGGAGATCTGAAAACTTACAAGTATGATATCGTTGACATAGCACCATTTCTTCAGGAAGGAGAAAATATTCTCTCAGCTACTGTTTACAACGCAGGAAAAGATATGGCCATGTCCATGTTCTCCATACAGACTGCCTTTATGTTGAGAGCTGAGGATGAAGCATTCTCTTCTTTAAATACTGATGAGAACTGGAAAGTATTCCATAATACTGCCTATGAGCCTGTCTCCTACTACGAGATGCTCTTTAAGGAAAGATGGTTCTACGGCTACTATGCTTGTGGGCCTGGTGATAAGGTACATGCTGCTAACTACCCGTGGGGATGGGAAGCTCTGCATTTTGATGATAGTCAGTGGGACTCTGCAGAGAAGCTTGTGTTTGAGGGAGGTTCCCCCTGGAAGCTGGTTCCCAGAAATATCCCTTTCATGGATAGCTATATAGAAAGGCCTAAGAAAATCAGGAAGACTAGTGGAATTCCTGTTTCTAATGGGTTCATTGCCGGGAAAAATTCTATTCGTGTCCCTCCTAATACTAAAGCCACCATCCTTCTGGACTATGAGCTCTTTACCATGGGCTATCCAGAGCTAAGTACAGATAAGGGAGCTGGAAGCCGTATCCAGGTAAATTATGCTGAAGCCTTATATGAGAAAGTAAATCTCAAAGCGCATCGAGACTCTGTAAATGACCTCACTATGTATGGGGTGTTTGATATTTTCAAGCCTGATGGAAAAGAAAGAACATTTAGGCCCTTATGGAAGCGTGCCTTCAGATATATTCAGCTAAGCGTAGAAACAGCAGATG
>JBCBKZ010000655.1:0-3572 GCA_038520955.1 Bacteroidota bacterium
GTATGGGCACTTTTGAAGAAGAAAGGATAGTGAAACTTCAAAAACAATAGAGGTAAATAAATTATGTAGAGACACGATGCATCCTGTCTCTACAGACATCATAAAAACGAATAGCTCCGGGTTCAAATCCGGAGCTATTTTATAAAGAGATAAATGGTCTACTTATCCAGAAAATGGTGGAAGGTATCTCCTCTTAAGCCTAATCTCAATGTTTCCAGTGGAATGGTCTCTGCCGGTGCTATGTTTCCAAGATTTACATTAGACCCTAGCAACTTAATAAACCACACCTGCTGGCTTTTCTGAGGTGCTTCCCAAAGGATGGAGTCTCCTTCTATATGCTCCAATATCTCTTCTATCAGGTCTGAACGCACTTCACCATCAGCTCTGAACATCCCCACGGTTCCACTCTCTCTAGCCTCAGCTATTACCTTCCATGAACCTGCATTCAATTCTTCACGCATCATTTCCACCCACTTATAAGGAGCCAGGATGTTAGCCGTGGATTTACTCCCTACTTCAGAAAGTACGGTAAAGTTCTTGGCCAGATCAGAAATCAGCTTACACTTATCTTCTATGGCTATATCTACAGAACCCGATGAAACTTCCAGGTAGCCTATGTCGTATTTCTCCAGAATTCTACAGTAATCATCTATTTGGTTTCTGACGTAGAAGGCTTCCAGCAAAGTTCCTCCCAGATATACGGGTATATTTCCCTCTTTATAGATAGCTAGCTTTTTGTCCAAATTAGGCGTTACACTGGAGGTAGCCCAACCCAACTTTACAATATCTATTAAGTGGCTGGAGACGCTCAGCATATCCTCTACTTGCCTGTTACTTAGGCCTTTGTCCATCACCATGGTGAGGCCACTATTTCTAGGCTTTTCTGTTCGTTCGGGAATCTGTGTTAAAGGGAAGTTTATCATTGTGTATATATGATTTCATCTTATTAAAGACGCAATATATATACAAGGAATGGAAAGTGCGAAATGCTAGAAAGCCCTAGCCGTATTGCTTGATGAGGGTGTGGACCAATTTATTATTTCTCAAAGCTTCTCCGTAGTGGAACAGCAGGTAGTGATTATCATAGTCTAGAATGAGAGCATTCTCCAGATAAGTGGCGCCCTGTTCTATCTTTCCTCCCAGCAGACAGTAGGCAGCGCATTGGTAAAGGACTGCTGCTCGCTGATCTACAAACTTCAAGCCTTCCTCCAAAAACATAATGGCCCCTTCTATATTCTCCTGCTCAAATAGAAACTGGGCCCAATCCTGCCAAAGGCTGGCTTCAGAGGAGTCTATGGTGAGAGCATTATTCAGCTGGGAGTAGGCATTTTGCTTATTCCCCAGCTTATACTCACAAATGGCCAGTGATAAACAAATATCACTGTTATCATCATCTATCTGTCGGCCTTTCTCATAATAGTGAATGGCCTGGATGAAATTCTCTTTCTTTTCCTGGCAGGCTCCCATGCCTATCCATGCATCTACATACTGATCATCCAGATCAAGAACCTTCTTATAATACCTGAATGCTTCTCTGTAAGCTTCCAGATTCTCAAAGCACTCAGCTATATGGTAGAGGGTATGTACGTCCTCCTTACTGATGGCAGCAGCTTCCAGGAACACCTGAAGCGCTTCTTCATAGCGGAATGACTCCTGTAGCAATATCCCCTTCTGAAAGTGGGCAGCATGAAATTTGTCCTGAATGATCAGGGCATAATCAAATGCTTCAATGGCCTTTTCGTAGTTACCCAATTTCTTAAGAAGTATTCCCAGGTTATACCACACCATCGTGGCATAAGGATTTTTCTCCAGATAAGCTTCATAAAGGTCCTTGGATTCAGGCAGCTTATCCTCTGATTCCAACAGGAAGGCTAGTTCAAATAAGGCTTCTTCATACTCAGGATGAAGATCCAGGGCCTTACGATAGTAAGCTTCACTTTCAGGTAAACGGCTACAGATCTGGGCTATATTACCCATTTGCAGGTATACCTCAGAAGGCTGGTCTGTATAAATGAAGAGTCCTTCCAGAAGCTCTATGGCTTCCTCATATTTATCTAACTGAGAAAGAATTTCAGATTTGAACCAGAGATATTCTGGCTGCATGGGGCTTAGGTACAGCGCCTGATCTATTTCTTTAAGAGAGCCATTGAAATCGCTGTTCTCGTAAAGAAGTTTCGCATGCTTAAAGAAAAGTTCGCTACTGGAGGGATGTATCTTAACTGCTAGCTCTATGAGCTTACGGGCTTTACGGAAGTCATTTTTAGTTAGGTAGTAGGTAAAGATCTCATCTACCTTACTTAGATCCAGGTAGTACAGTCTATGTTGATTCAGCATCTCCTCAAATTCCCTTGCGCTTTCAGAAGCGCCATTGTTGCTGGAATCATTATAACCTGGATTATCGTGCATGAAGTCTGCCACAATATGTTAGTCTAACATGAAAATAACTAAATGCATAAAGCTTGCCAAAGGCCTTATTGAATACATCCTAGATACACAATTCTATCCAAAATGCCTACTAAAGTCAGCCGAACAATGTGTATTTATGGCTTTTCGACAGACTTTTTATGAAAACTATTCACTATGCTGCTAGAATTATTACACTGTGTAAAATACAGTGCTCCTATTGTTATGCCCAATGTAACTTATGAACATATACACATTCTTTTCTAAGTGTGCGAGGGTGAATTCGGCAAAAGAAAATAGAGAGCAGTGATTCCGGTCGGATAGTTATAAATCACTGACGAAAACCTTACCAAAGTCAAGGTTACAGATGATGGTGGTTCCTTTCTTAGGATTCCTTTTGTAGGCACTATTCACAAAAACACCATCCCTTACCTTTTCAAACTGTTCAGACATGCTCGTAGAAGAGAAAAAGCCTTTATGAACAAGTATTTTTGCTGGATGATTTTTAGAAATCACCAGATTACAGTTTCCTACCCCTGAAGAGATGACCACATTAGCTCCGGGAGCGGGTGCACAGTTATTTCCTAGTACTACCTTAGTCTCCCCCATATCATTCTTGATGTTGACCACTTCAGCCTTTGCCATCTCAATATTCTTTATGAGGATATCCCCCCTAATAGCATGAACATCCATCTTATTCATCAGGATGGTGTTAGGCTGGCTATAATTAATCAATACATCTGTGGTAGCAGAATTAACTGAGAGATTTCTTAAGGTTAGGCCGGATAAATCTAAATCTGACTTTCCTGAAACCAAATCCAGACGTAAATCTGTAGGAAAAGAAGGATCAGGATGAAAAAGTGTTTTCAGCTTGGTCTCTTCTGGTTCAGTATCTCCCCAACCAGCTAAACGTGAGGCTACACGCTGCGTCATGGAAGCAGTGCTTACTGATTTAGGGGTAAGTTGTTGAGAAGAAGTTACGGTTTGAAAGGTATAAAATACGTTTCCTTTATTATCAGATTTAGAACTGATATCTGAGGAGGGACCTTCTTTATCAGATACTACTTTATAGAGGCTTTGTCCACAAACTTCAGAAGACTGAATAGCAAATTCTCCACCAGGAACCTTCAGATTCAAAAATTGGTGAGAATATTCTGTCTCCGTCAGGA
>JBCBKZ010000656.1:0-3570 GCA_038520955.1 Bacteroidota bacterium
TTTTCAAGCTGTAGTAAGAGATGATGCAGGAAACCCTATCCCTAACAAAGCCATTTTACTCAGATTTAAAATAGCTTCTGAGTCTTCAAATGGAGTAGGTAGCTATGTGGAGTCTCATACCATTCAAACTAATTCACTCGGCTTGGTGCAGGCTACCATAGGAAAAGGGAAGGCAGAACAAAACACCTTTGACATCATTGATTGGGGTATGGGGAACTACTACTTGCAGGTAGAGATTGATGGAGAACCGGTGGATACCACTTTTTTCCAGGGAGTTCCCTATGCTAAGGTCGCAACTGACATGCAATTGGAAGAATTACAGAATGTGGTGGTAGAATCTTCAAGAGCGGGAGATGTATTGCAGTGGGATGGTGCCAACTGGATTCCTGTAGCTGCAGAAGAATTAGAAACGGGAGATGCTGACGATACGAATGAAATCCAAACTCTCCTTTTTAACCAGAGTAATAACAGCTTACGCTTAAGCAAAGTAGATGGGACCATTAGCCTGGATAAGTTTATTTCCCCCTGGCAGGAAGCGGACACTATTGGGAGAATATTTTTCCCAGATAGAATAGGCTTGGGCCTTAGCAATCCTACTGCCCAATTACATATCAGGGATCAGACCATATTGAAAGATGATTTTAATCCAAATGCTTATGGGCAACTTAAGCTGAGCGGGACGGATGATAGTGGTAAAACCCTAACCACCTTTGATGGCTCAGCAGATGGAAACTATTGGTCCATGTATACAGAAAGTGCTTCTTCTTCTGCTAGCTTTAGCATTTCTCACAATACCATAGGGAATACCTTCAACATCAACCATCAAGGAAATGTAGGAATAGGAGTGCGCGATCCTGCCGCACGAATGGAAATAATAGGACCTGCCTCAGATCAAGGGCATCTGAAACTTACGGCAGATGAGGAGAGTGGATCCCGACTTACCTTCGGTAAAAACTCGATAAGAAAGCATTGGTACATAGAAGGAAGGGCAAACGCCGCTGATGATGACTCATTTTTCCTGTTTGGGTTTGATAATGATAATCCGGAAAACTCAATTGCAACTAATACGGTACTCAGGATGAAACCCTTTAAGCAAAACAAATCTGGGGGACAGGTAAACATCAATGGGAGTCTTGGTATAGTTAGTCTCAGAGAAGCCATCGGCCTGAATAACATAAACTTTATTGCTGGCGAGACAAATAGCTTTGGGACCTTCTACGGGATCTACAATACGATTGAAGGGACGGGCTTCAATTCGACGGAGACTTATAATATGGTTGGTATAAATTCTGAAGCCTTTGGTACCGCCAGTAAGGTGAGCTTGGCAGTAGGGGTGAAGGGAACAGCGATTGGTGGGAAACAGGCCAACTATGGAATTTGGGGTAGCGCAGGATCCAATAGATTTGACTATGCCGTCTATGCAGATGGAAATGTCTTCAGTACAGGAAGCTACTTGCCCTCCGACCGCAGGCTTAAAAAGAATATCCAACCTCTCAAGAAGGGATTGGAGAAAGTGATGGCCTTACGTCCTTCCTCTTTTCAGTATGATAAACAAAGCAGGCAGCATATGAGCCTCCCAGAGGGAGAGCAGTATGGCCTCATCGCACAGGATGTGGAAGCGCTTCTTCCCCAACTGACCAAAACCTCCTACCACGCTTATGCTACAGGAGATAGCACAGCCCGTCATGAAGGCTTTGAGTTTACGGCAGTGAATTATGTAGGCCTGATCCCTTTCCTGATCTCTGCTACCCAGGAACAGCAGCAGACCATTGAAAGCCAGAAAGCGCTTCTAAATAAGCAGGAGGGAATTATTGAAAAACTGACGGGTCGGTTAAGTCAGCTAGAAGCACTTGTGAACACCCTTTCCGCCCAAGTTCAAGGAGAGTAGATTTTGATCATCATCTAAAATTGCTCAGCTCAGAGGAAGAAAATCCCTGAGGTTCTCGAAGGGATAAAATTAGGCCTTGCGGGAGAATCTCCCCTGGGGAGGAGAGATAGAGGTGGGTTACGCTGCTCCTACCGGAGTTATGTAAGTAAGCAAGCAGCCAGCCGACATGGCGGACGAAAAATCTTTCGTCCCTACACGATGAACGTCATCCCGGTGGGCTTGAAGGGGATTGCTTGTAGGGTCGGCCGGGATCTCTGGCACCTACCCTCAAACCCTAACACTTGAGTATAAAAAATCACTTTCAATTACGAAACACTAACTAACATGAAATATAAAATCATCTTAATCCTGGGAATCTGCTTAGCAATGTTCCCTATCTTGATACAGGCCCAAAGCATATCCGCTTACATGATAGGGAGCACAGGTGGAACCTCAGAGCAATTCACCTACAGCGTGGGAGATCTGGTAGTTTCTACTGCAAGTAATGACAGGGTCATGCTATCCCAGGGCTTTCAACAGCCTATTGATATTTCTCTTACTACCTCCATTCGGGAATTTCAGGAGAAACTTGCAGTGAGAGCCTTTCCAAACCCAAGCTCGGGCTTGTTAAACCTGAGCATCACATCTGACCTTTCTTCAACAGTAGAATGCGAAATCCTGGATCTTCAGGGAAGAAGCGTGTTAGGGAAAAGGGAGATAGTAGCAGTGCAAGGAGAAACCATCCAATGGGAGCTACATACCTTAGCTGCCGGCCAGTACTTCCTAAGAATAAGCACTGCAGATTATCTTCCATTAACCATCCCTTTCCAGCTTACGCCCTAAAGGACTTTCTCTGCTATTTATGTATCTTTTTAGAAGAAACATGAAGCATGGAAGCACCTGAAATCTTTTTGGTAGATATGGAGGAATCTCACGCATCAGGATATGCGGAGATTCTTTCAGATCCAGCTACATGGCATTTTTTGACAGATTCTGGGCCTAAGTCGGAAGCAGAATGCCTGGAGAAAATCAGGAGAAATATCCAATCCACGCAAGAGGGTGCAGCCAGATATTGGTCTATCATAAGAGAGGAGGGATTTGTAGGCTTCATGGCGATACATAGTCTGAATCAGGAAGAAGTAGCAATCAGTTATGGTGTCAGACCCTCTCATAGAAGAAAAGGCATTGCACTAGCCGCCTTACATGAGGTGCTAGCCTGGAAAGGCCTGAGCGGAAAGCGAATTTCTATCGCTACCCATAAGGAGAATGAAGCTTCTTTCAACTTACTTCAAAAGACTGGAATCCCCTATGAAGGCATTCATACTACTAATGGAGGGCCACGGCATGTATTCAAACTTCATATTGAAAGCTAATAGGTGGTTACCACTGCTAGTCTCATTACATAAAGAGAGGTGGGATGATGCATTACTTTTCTGCGAAATTATCCTCAAAAAATAGTTTCTTGCGAAGTACTATCCCTCAAGCCTGACATCACCATTAACACACTTAAATTTCTTTGTTATGAATTGGTATTTAAAAGTTATGCGCCAGTACGCAGATTTTTCTGGTAGAGCTAGAAGAAAAGAATACTGGATGTTTGCCTTGTTCAATTTCATCTTTGCTTTGGTAGCCATGGGTTTTGATGCCATGATGGGAAGTGCCTTTATTGGCGATATGTATGGAATTACGTATCTGACATATGG
>JBCBKZ010000657.1:0-3566 GCA_038520955.1 Bacteroidota bacterium
ATAGTTATCTACAGGCGCATATAATGCTGATGGATCATTCACAGTATCAGCTACCTCAAAGGCAAAGGAACTATGGATATCTCCCGTAACCATGATCACATTATCTACTTCCTGATCCCGAATGTAGTCTATGATAATTTGTCTTTCCTGTGGGTACCCATCCCAAATATCCAGGAATAAGGCTTCTACATCATTAGGTGTTTGACCTTGGGTTGGGTCAGCCGCCCATCCTACATTAAATTCAGAGAATACCACCTGATTTCCGATTAACTTCCAACTGGCGGAAGAACCACCCATTTCCCCAAAAAACCAATCTCTTTGGGTAGTACCCAGCATGGTTCTATCAGGTGCGTACAATAAGGGGTCAGTAACTGAGTCTCTTTGAATTTCACGGCCTTCCAAGCGTGTATCCAGCATAATCAGGTCTAGCAGATCTCCATAGGAGAATGACCTGTAGATTACATCACTTTCCTGCTCTCTTATGGGAATCCACTCGTAGTAGGCTTTTCTAGCCATTTCTTTTCTTTCCTCCCAGTCCCCTTCTTCATCAGGTTGGTGGTTCTCTGCTCCATCTTTATAAGCATCATTAGCAGATTCATGGTCATCCCAAACACAAATAAAGGAATGCTGCTGATGGGCACGTCTCAAATCTTTGTCTAGTCTATAGAGAGAATATCTGGCTCTATACTGATCCACTGAGACAGTTTCAAAACCCTGGTGTGCACGAATACCTGCATTTGATAGAGAAGAATCACCATAAACGCTGGTTTCGTACTCATAGATATAGTCTCCCAGGTGTAAAACAGCATCAAGGTCATTCCTATCTGCTATTCTTCCATAGGCATTGAAATAGCCTGCTTCATAATTACTACAGGAAACTACCGCAAACTTTAAATGATCTTCTGTCCCTTCTGAAGCAGTTTTTGCTCTACCTACTAATGACTTTCTTCCACCTGATTCAAACTCATAGTAATAGTAAGTATCAGCTGAAAGACCAGTTACATCTACTTTTACCGTATAGTCTCTTGATGATGAAGTCTGGAATTCGCCAGAGGAAATGATATTCTCCATGGCTGTATCAGTAGCTATTTTCCAGCTGACCGAAATGCTATCTTCCTCTTCTTCAGGGGTAATCCGGGTCCAAATAATCACTCTATCAGAAAGAGGATCTCCAGAAGCCACCCCGTGGTAAAATGGCTTAAGCATGGGATCAAGAGATGTCTCATCCCCTTCATCCATCGCCCGATTATTAACGGTAAGTTTAGATTGAATCGTTGGCTGTGAAGTACCCAATAAATCCGCATTTAGCTTTTGGGCACTCAAGTGTAGACCATATCCAAGCATTAGCAAGGATAGAATTAGTTTTTTCATTTTAGGTTTGGTTTGTGGCTAAACTTCAATTAAGGAGTACTAGATAAGCTCTTTATGAGGCTTTCATTAAGAATTAAAGAACTCTACCTATTCCCATTGAAAAATCTGTTTAACAAAAAAGGTACTACCTAAGATTGTAGGTAGGTCTTTCAATCCTTAGATTCACAGAATGAAAAGTTGGTTGATCGCAGGGCTAAACGTCCTTCTTCCGTTATTTCTCTCAGGACAAATCTCCACTTTCTCCAGAACGGATAGTCTACATGGATACCTCTTTGAGGAAAGAGCAAACTATGATGTCACCTTCTATGACCTTGAGGTCAGGTTTGATCCGGAGGTAAGGAGACTGGCAGGGACCAGCACCATTCATTTCAGACCTACCCAAACACTTAACCGTATCCAGGTAGATCTTCACAGCAATCTGCGTGTGGCCAAGGTATCCTTTGAAGGGAGAGGGCTAACCTACAGGCGGGACAGGCATGCCCTACTTATTGATTTCCCCAGACGGCTAAAAGAAGGAAGAGTGCATGCCCTAACCATCATTTATGGCGGAAAACCTCCAGCTTCAGTAAATCCTCCATGGGATGGGGGCACGAGCTGGCAAACTGACCAGAGAGGAAACCCCTGGTTTTATGTCCATAGTCAAAATAAAGGCGCCTACACATGGTGGCCTTGTAAAGATCACTTCTCTGATAAAGCTGATAGTGCCAGAATTTCATTGATAGTACCTGAGGGTATGGAAGCCATTAGCAGTGGTAGTTTGGTTGATAAAAAGCTCATACCGGGGAGATTTCAGCAATATGACTGGAAAATACATTATCCCTTTTCTCCACAGGAAGTAGGTTGTTTTGTAGGAAAATATATCCGCATAGAGGATGAGCTCAATGTCAGCTCTGGCAATATGGATATTACCTACTATGTGTTTCCGGGAATGAGAAACAAGGCCATCCAGCATTTTGAGCAAATCCGAAAAATCATCCTCACTTACGAGCGCCTCATAGGCCCCTACCCTTTCCCCAAAGATGGATTTAAGGTAGTGCAGGCAAATTACTGGGGATCAGCTCACCATGGAATGATGGCTTATGGAGGAGATTACCGGAATAATACTTTTGGTTTTGACTATAGCCTGGCACATGAAGCCGCCTATGCATGGTTTGGACATTCAGTTTCTCCCTCTGACCCTGGAGATATCTGGCTGGCGCATAGTTGGGCTACCTACCTGGAGGGATTGTATGTGGAGGATGCCTATGATTATGAGGCCAGTCTGGACTGGTTAGCCACCCTTACCCCAAGGATAAACAATCAGTATCCTATCACTGCCCCCAAAGGTGTATACTATCAGCAGTGGAAAGATTCAGATAGGTATTATAAGGGGGCATGGATGCTGCACAGCCTAAGAAACCTGGTAAATAACGATGTCAGGTGGTTTGAAACCCTCCGTGATTACTATGATAAGTACCGACATAGAACCCTGGATACTGACGCCTTTATTTCCTTCTTTAATCAGCGACTGGGTAAGGATTACGGGCCTTTTTTCAGGCAGTATTTACATCATGCGAACCTTCCCTTACTAGCCTATGACATTAAGGAATCAGGGAAGAAAAGTAACCTGAGGTATAAATGGGTCGTAGATGAAGAAGGGTTCTTTATGCCTGTCAATGCCATCATAGGCAAGTTAAGGCTGAAAGACTACCCTACCAGAGAATGGGAAAGTTCAGATCAAAAAATTGTATCTCCCAGAAAATTACAATGGGACATGTCATCTGCACTTTTCGAGACAAAAAGAGATCGTTTCTAGCAAAACCTTACAGATCATATAAATATTCTTTAATTTTTTAACTTTAAGGGCCAACTTTTCTACAAAAGCGTTGTCATTGGGGTAGGATACTGAGGAAATGAATAAATGTATCTAGCAATATTAACACAAAAAGTATGAGACGATATTCCATCCTTAAGATGATGGGGCTTCTTTGCATGGGTATCTTCATGTTAAATGTAGCTGTAAGTCAGACTGTTAGAGGAAATGGGGAGGTAGTCCGCCAAAACAGAAATATTGACGGCTTTGAAGCTGTTGCTGTTGGAGGTGCCTTTAATGTCTACATCAGTCAAGGAAGTGACTATAAAGTTACTGTAGAAGCTGATGAGAATTTGCTAGATCATATTTCTACAGAAGTCAGAGATGACGGACGTCATCTCTG
>JBCBKZ010000658.1:0-3554 GCA_038520955.1 Bacteroidota bacterium
ATTTGGGCAAAATTCCCTAATTCCTGCTTGAACGCAGTTAAGGTGGGTTCACGGAGGGAGTCTATAGCAAAAACGTTAGGAGCTTTGACCACCAGCGTTTCAGCTATATTGAATCCTAGATCTGCATTTCTCATATGGGCCAACTGTTGATAAACAGTGATAGTCCCAGCTATTAATGCAACAGAAGCAGCAAACTGGAAGACTACTAGTACCCTTCTGAGTTGATTAGCTGTCTTTTTGGTAGAAAGGCTTCCCTTGAATGCTGAAACAGGCCTAAAAGAGGATAATACAAAGGCAGGATAAGCGCCTGCTACTACAGATCCCAGGACGAATATGCCTACAAAAGTTAGCCAAAACATGGGATCTGAAAGGAAACTAAGTTCTAATTGCGAATCCGTAAGTTGGTTGAAATACTTTATCCCCACTGCTACGATGATGAGTCCGAATATGACAGCCAGAAAGTTTAGTAGGAAGGATTCTGTCAAAAATTGGGTAATTAGCTGCTTCCTGTAGGCACCTATGGTTTTCCTGACACCTACTTCTTTAGCCCTTTCCAAGGATCTAGCAGTCGAAAGATTGATGTAGTTAATCCAAGCTATTAGGAGAATAAAAAAGGCGATAATGGATAGGAAGAATACAGCTTGTCCATCTCCTTGTTCTTCCGGCTCAGACTCCTGAAGTAGATTCGAATGCAAGTGGATATCTGTAATAGGCTGTAGGGGAAATTCGGCCTTAAATGCATATTTCTCAAATTCCTCTCCTCTTTCTGCCACCAATGCCTCATCAAACTTTTTGTTGAACGCTTCAATATCTACCCCTGGCTGGAGCAAAACATATGAGTTAAAGTCATACCACACCCAACTGGTTTCTGAATTAGCCTCACCCTCTTCATTTCTGGTGGAATTATTTAAGGTTTCATAGGAGACCAAATAATCAAACTTGATATGGGAATTATTAGGGACATTTTTTGCCACACCCGTTACCTCATAATCATTCCCTCCGTCAATTTTGATGCGTTTACCTATAGGCTCATTATTACCAAACAACTTTTTCGCGGCATCTTCAGAAACAATAATCTTACTGGGCCCGAGCAATGCTGTATTGTCGCCTTTGATTAGGGGGAAGTTGAATATTTTCAGGAAAGATGGGTCTACCACATGAATTCTATCTTCAAAGTACTCGTCTTGTCCGTAGGAAACTACGCCGCCCATGGGGAAAGCCCTGGCAAAATCTATGACTTCTGGCATCTTCTCCTTCATAAAAGGGGCAGCTCTGGGGACTGTGGCAGCACAGTCTACCGTCAATTCATTACCCTCGTAAAGTTTATATCTTACTCTGTATAGATCCTCATGGTCTTCATGAAATTTATCATAACTCCGTTCATAAGAGACGTACTGCATAATGAATAGGACAGCTGCTATTCCTAAAGCGAGCCCTCCAATGTTGATTATGGAGTATCCTTTGTTCTTCAGGAGGTTTCTCCAGTTGACGAGAAGATAGTGTCTTAGCATAGTAGGATAAATAGTGTGTGTTTGGGCATGTTTAATGGCAAAGGGCCTCAGGTAGTTGAATACCTGAAACCAATAATTCAATTGAGCTACCCAGGTGGGATGCTGGGTAAGCATTTGCTCATACTTTTCCTCCAGGTCCCCCAAAACCTCTTCCGCCAGTTCCTCACGGAGAAACCATAGGAGAATTTGTGAAGCTAATTTGGGAGGTTGATGAAGCATTTTTTAAGAAGATTTTAGTTCGTCTGGATGTCCTATTCCCTTTCCAACCAGAAAAGGTATAGGAGCCCAGGGCGGCTGCTTATGCAGCCGCGGATTCCCCGAGGATATATTAGAAATGATGATTTAGGTTATCTACTCATATCTCAACGCGCTAACCGGATTAGACCGGGCCGCAGCTATGGTTTTATAGGCTACAGTCAGCATCGTAATCAGAACCACTAGGAGACCTGAAATGGCGAACACCGGCCACCCTATCTCTATGCGTGTGGCAAAGTTTTCCAGCCAACCATTCATCAAATACCAGGCTAGGGGCCAGGCAATGAGGTTGGAGACCAGCACCAGAACGATAAACTCCTTGGAGAGCAGATAAATGATGTTTTGGACACCTGCCCCAAATACTTTCCTGATCCCAATTTCTTTCGTCCGTTTTAAGGCGCTGAAAGAAGACAGTCCAAATAGCCCCATACAGGCTACAATGATGGCAAATAGGGCGAAAAGCGTAAACACTCTACTGACTGTATGCTCATTGTTGTACTGACGGTTATAATACTTATCCAGGAAGAAATATTCATAGGGATTGCCAGGGAAGAAAGAGGCATATTCCTTTTCTACGCTTTCCAGGGTTTGTTTATAGGTTTCTGGCGTGATCTTTAGCGTAAAGTAATCAGCCCAATTAGTTACCAGTGGGAATACAATAGGAGCTACGGGCGCCTGAACCGACATCTGATGGTAGTCATCTACCACACCGATGATCTTTCTTTTCTCTCCCCAGAACCGTACCTCCTGAGTTACTGCCTGCTCAGCAGACTCAAATCCCAGGTATTTTACTGCGGCATGGTTGAGCATAACGCCCTCTTTATCAGTGGCAAAAGATTTGTCATAGTTTCTCCCTGCTAGAATCTTGATGCCATAAGAAGGGAAATATTCATAATCTACTCCAGCGATATAGATGATCTTATTGTCATTATCATTATCGGTTCCTTTTCGGATACCATTTGTCCAGAAGATTTCGTCCCCTGGAATATTGGAAGAACTGGTAACTGTCTTGATTTGAGAGATAGACGCTATTTTTTCTTTAAAGGCATTCATGGTGGGTTCTCTCAATGAATCCACTTCAAATACATTAGGGGCCTGTATGACCAGGGTTTCTGACATATTGAACCCCAAGTCAGCATCTCTCATATGAGACAATTGCTGGTATACGATGATAGTTCCCGCAATTAGGGCCACAGAAGCGGCAAACTGGAATACCACCAGTACTCTTCTTAGTTGATTCGCTAGTTTCTTGGTAGAAAGGCTTCCTTTAAAAGCGGAAACTGGTCTGAAAGAAGATAATACGAAGGCCGGATAGGCACCAGCTACAATAGATCCCAACAGGAAAATACCGATGAATACCATCCAGAATATAGGGTCTGTCAAGAAACTCAGGTCCAGTTGAGAATCTGTAAGCTGGTTGAAATACCTGATGCCCACCGCTACTATACTCAGCCCCACTATGACCGCAATAAAGTTCAGGAGAAAGGACTCTGTCAGGAACTGGGCTATGAGCTGTTTGCGATAAGCACCTATGGTCTTACGTACCCCTACTTCCTTGGCCCTTTCCAGAGACCTGGCAGTGGACAGATTGATATAATTAATCCAGGCAATAAGGAGAATGAAGAATGCAATGATAGACAGAAAGAAAACGGCTTCGCCATCACCCTGTTCTTCAGGCTCAGATTCCTGTAAGAGATCAGAATATAAGTGGATATCGGTGGTCGCTGGAAGGGGAACCTCAGACCTGAAATAATCGTTCTCACAATCCTCTCCTCTTTCCTCATACAA
>JBCBKZ010000659.1:0-3551 GCA_038520955.1 Bacteroidota bacterium
AATGAGACGGATTTCCTTATAAATGAGCCAATTAGTAAGATATTTATGAACTTAATCTAATTTCTGACCTTGGCTCCACACATTCTACAATAGACTTCATCTTCTGTGATTTCAAATCCACAGTTGTAGCACCGCTTAAGTTTACCTGTTCTTTCCACCAATTCTCTGAAGCTATCTCTGGCAAGAATGCCTTCATATTGGCCACCTTCTTCCCACTGGAAAAGCTGTGCGCCACGGATGACGGTGAAGGGTTGGGACTGATCATGAACTGCGATAAAGTTGATCAGCTTATCTATGGACTTTTCTCCTACCTCTTCAAACTCCTCTGCTTGAGAGCGGAAATCTTCAACAGTAACTCGGCCATGATACTTTTGGGGAAGCCCGGCTATTTTCACAAAGGCAGAGGCGGCCACATTCATATCCTGACAGGCCAGTAGGCCTGCCCTGTCTGCAGTAAACTCAGACATACGGTACCAGTGAAGGAGGGCTACACGTAGAGGCATGGAAACCAGATTTCCTATCCCAAGGCTAATTTCTCCTATTACCTGACTTACGACCTGAAGGGAGTCAGCCATCATACGGTAGAGGACGTGATTACTTTTGATATGCCCTAGCTCTCGTCCGATGAGAAACAGGAGTTCATCATCTGTCAATAACTCAATGGCTCCCGTACTGAGCACAATGATGAGCCGGGAATCTCCACTGGATAAGGACGTGATTTTATCTTCCAGGTGTAAATAGAGTTCCGGCTTATCATCCATCTCAAGGATGTCAGTGGCCTCTTCCAGAATTTTATGGAGTTCCGGGATATTAGTTGGCGTCACTCTGATATTATCACCAGTGTGAAGAATGCGATGATAGCGTTCCAGGCCGTAGTCAAGGACTTTTCTGGTAACCAGTTCTAGTCCTCTGGTATTCTCCAGTCTGTCCAAAGCATGCTTATCAAAGGGATGCTCGTATTCTACGGGATTAAGATCAATTAAGCGTTTTCTCTCCATGGGGCATGATGGTGTTGCCCGCTAAGATATCTTATGTCCACATTTATGGCAATAATTTGATCCAAACTTCACAGCAGTTTGGCAATTCTCACAAACAGCAAAGTCAGAATCTGTCCAGTCATCCTCTGGTTTAGGCGTTTTTTTAGGTGCGGGTCTGCTGGATTTAGGGGTAGGAGGAAGGGTACTTTTTTCCGGAAGAGCTATACTTAATAGGATATAGACTAGGATCATCCACTTGGAGAGGATGGTCCCCACAACGAAGCCTATGCGAAAAAACCAGGGATTAGTTTCGAAAAATTCTCCTAATCCTTCGGATAGCCCTGTGATACTGATTCCCCCTTCCCCAAACGCTTTGCGTTTGCGAAAAGGCTTGGACTTCCCTTCAAAAATCTGGAAGACCTTCTGCAAGGCGCTTTCAGCTCTACGCTGGAGTTCTTTTCCGGATTTATCCTTCATCTTGCTACAAATATATCTGTATAGATTTGAATAAGAAGCTGTAACCACTTGAAAACGTTGGTGAATCGATAAAATCATTATTTTCGAGTAGATTCCTCTATATTTTTCACCAAGTTTTCTTCTCATAACCACTATCAATGACCATTGACTACCGTAGTGATACCCTAACAAAGCCCACGCCAGCTATGCTGGAAGCCATGATGAATGCCCAGGTTGGGGATGATGTATACGGAGAAGATCCTACAATCAATCTCTTGCAAGAAAAGTTGGCTGAATTATTTGATATGGAGGCTGCCCTTTTTTGTGCTTCTGGTACCATGTGTAACCAGATAGCTATCAGGCTACATACTCAGCCACAGGATGAAGTAATATGTGATCACCGCTCACACATTTATAGATATGAGGCTGGAGGCATAGCTGCTAACTCTTTAGCCAGCGTCCGATTGCTGGATGGTCCCAGAGGCGTCCTGAATGCAGACATGATTGAGGAGGCCATTAATCCAGATGATATGCATTTCCCTCCTTCCAGTCTGGTATCTCTGGAAAATACAGTCAACAAGGGAGGAGGCGTCTGCTATGAGATGGAGAATCTGGAAGAAATTCACCATTTCTGCCAGAAGGAGCAGTTAGGTTTACATTTGGATGGAGCACGTCTCTTCAATGCACTGGTAGCGAAAAAGCAGGACCCTAAAGATTTTGGGAGAATCTTTGATACCATATCTGTTTGCCTTTCCAAAGGCTTAGGAGCTCCGGTGGGATCTGTGTTACTACTGCCTGAAAAATGGTTATCTAAGGCCCAACGTATACGGAAAATGATGGGTGGAGGTATGAGACAAGGAGGATATCTGGCAGCGGCTGGTTTACACGCCATAGAAAATCATGTAGAGAGGTTAGCCCAGGACCACTTACATGCCAAGCAAATTGAAGAGGTGCTCATCAAGCATCCTGGCATATTGGAAGTAATGCCAGTAGAGACCAACATCATCATCTTCCAGCCTGACCCCTCCTGGATGACAGTTTCTCAACTCATTGAGGAGTTAGGAAATAAAGGGGTAAAGGTTTCTCCCTTTGGGAAAGAGTATATCCGAATAGTTACTCACCTGGATATCTCAAAAGAAATGCTAGACAAGAGTGTAGAGATACTGGAGAATACCTCATCCCGAATTATAGTAGGTTAAGATGTATGATAAGGAATCCATAGAAAAGGAACTTCAGTTTAGTACGGTAGCAAGTGGTGGAAAAGGGGGGCAACATGCTAATAAAGTGGCCACCAAGGTCCTCTTGAGTTTTCCCGCCATGGACAGTAAAGTACTGACAGTTTCCCAAAAGGCTTACCTGGCTCAGTACCATATGGGTAAATTTACCTCAGAAGGAGTCCTGTTAATTTCTGAAGATGGAGAAAGAAGCCAGTACCTAAATAAAAAAGAAGTTGTCAGGCGTTTCCACAGACTGCTGACAATGTTGCTTACGCCCCCCAAAAGAAGAGTTAAGACGAAACCCACCCGGGCTTCCCGTGAGAAAAGGTTAAGGAATAAGAAGCTTCGTTCTGAGAAAAAAAGGCTAAGAGGAGGGAATTGGGATGGATAGATACCAGATATAAATTTTAGGATGTTAATTGGAATATTTTTCTTTGTTAACTACTCATAATCACGTATTTTATGAATGATGATAAGGGCTGTTTATTCATATTTTTTCCTTCTCATATTCATTTTTGACCTGTCTCTTCTTCTATCCCAACCAAGTCAGTTAAGCTTTAATAATGTAGCTCGGGATGAAAGTTGGGGAAATAACACATTTAATGATATTGTCCAAGATGAGGACGGGTTCATTTGGTTTGCTACTTGGTCTGGCCTCATTAAGTTTGATGGAATTAATTCCACTGTATATGGGTTCTCCACTACTCAGAAGGAAGGACTAAAGGGTAACAAAATTACTTGTCTCCTCACAGATAGTAAAAACCGCTTATGGATAGGAACCACCTATTCAGGATTTTATAAGTACGACCCAGAACATGATACATTTATTCAGTATGCTAGTAGGGATTCTTCCAAAGGTAATAGCTTAATTCATGATAATGTTTGGGCTATAACCGAAGAT
>JBCBKZ010000065.1:0-13496 GCA_038520955.1 Bacteroidota bacterium
TCCTTGAATATGTGATTGCTCAGGATTCTGAGGGAGCCAAAATAGCGATGAAAGAACATCTTAGTGATGTAGTCACATATTCAAGGATGTCTCTATGGCTCTGGACTGTTTTATTTACTTTATCTGCCTGACAAACTTTTAAGGTTACATAGCTTTTAATAATGTCCGGTGTTATGATCAACATAAGTGACTTTAGGACACTATTCTTGCTTGCCTCCGCTAGTTTGAGATGGAATAAAAGGTCTTCCTCTATCGCAATGTCTCCGTTAAGTACTTTAACTTCATAGGCCTCCAGAGCATTCCTTAACTCTATTATGTCTTCTAAGGTTCTTCTTTCCGCTGCTTTAGCAGCTCCATTGATCTCCAATAACACCCTGGTTTCCACCAAAGATTGGAATTCTGCTTCTTCCAGTCTTAGTACATCTGATATCAATCCTTCTAAGGCGTTTATCCCTAATCCTGCAACCGTAGTACCGGACTGAGGATGTGTTCTCAGGATTCCATAGAACTCCAACTTCTTAATGGCTTCCCTAACATGAGATCTTCCTACACCAAATCTTTCTGCCAATTTCCGCTCTGGAGGAAGTTTATCCCCAGGATTTAGTTGACCAGATGTGATTAGTCTCTTCATCTGATGAGTAATGATATCTGAAGGATTCTCTAGATGTATTTCACTAAATCTGTCAAGCATAGGAAAGCGTGGTTGACCATAAATTGGTTAACCAATATACCAATTCTATCTATAAATCCAAACGAAGGCTATATTTTGAAGAAGAAACAGCCTTTTTTTATTCAGCTGTGTAACGTAAGTCTTACCTCTTGATACTTATCTAAGAAAAAAGATATGAGAACCCTTCAGCAGAAGCTTAGATGTATGTTCATGTGGAACCAGACGGCCTACTACCAGGAGAAATCCACTGAATCTCTCCTGAATTTGAGAAAGCGTTTTAGCAAAAGCCCTACTAATGCAGTTTTGGCAGGCATAGGGATCGCATTTACCTTACTATTTTGGGTATTATATTATTTGGGGAAAGCTGACTTTACGGTAGGCTTCACACTATGGGGAGGGTTTGTAGCTATTCTGTGTGTGCCCCTGGATAATCAAATCAGGCTTAACAAGATCAACAAGGTACTAAGAGATAGAGGATACGAGGATTGAGCAAGAAACAGTTCATAGCGCTGATTCAGGAACATAAGCGGCTCATCAATAAGCTGGTGTTTACTTATGCCCGTAATCCAGAGGACCAGGCTGACCTCAGACAGGAGATTCTCTTACAGGCATGGAAATCTTTTCCAAGATTCCAGGGGAAGAGTAAGTTCTCTACCTGGCTCTTTAGAGTAGGGATAAACACCGGCCTAACCTACCAACGAAAAAAGAAAAAGGAGGGACATAAGGATACTGAAAGACCCATTCCCGATCATGGAAAAGAGGATTATGATAGCAAGGAGCTGCTACAGGCCATTCTCTCACAATTAAACCCGGTAGAAAAAACCCTCATTATAGCCACCATAGAAGGCTATGACCAGCAGGAGATAGCGGAAATGTTGGGGATTACGGTAGGGAATGTGAGAATTAAGTTATTCAGAATTAGAAAAAAACTGGAAGAACATGGATATAAAAGAATACTGGGATAAACAGGACTGGGATTCTTCCCCCTTCTCCTATGAGGAGACTTCTATTCTGGAGCAAATCCAGTCTTCCTCCTCTTCTGCCATGTCCCAATTGAGAAGGTGGCTATTGAGGGAATGGATCTTATGCCTCATAGGGACCAATGCAGCTATTATGTTAGTAGTATTCAAGCCCGAAGTAGCCTACATAGTATCTGCTATTTTTATAGGAGGAAGTTTCCTGTTCAATGGCATCCTTCTTAGTAAATTATTGATCCGATACCATCAGTTTGATATAAGTACCCATACCGTTCTCGCGATCAAGAACGTGCTAGCTCTTTTTAAAGAATTTGGTCGAATCCAGAAAAAGACCATTCCCCTTATTATGGGTTTATCAGCTGTGGGCGGGTTCATCATCGGCTTTTTGTTTGATGATAAATCCCCAACTGATCTAATTGATAAATGGTATACCCTTCTCCTGATGGTCATTCTAATAGGTTTAGGCTGGAAGTATGGATATAAGATTGCGAAGTTCTTCACCCCCAAGAGCATGAAGTCCAACCTGAATGTCCTAAAAGAAAATCTCAAGCTGCTGGAAGAAGAAAGTGAGGATGAGGAAGAATCTTGCTAACAAGCAGGATTACATAGGAGCAAATTAAATATTGTGTTTACCTTCGCCCCATGATTGGCATACTAGCAGAGAATCCGCTTCTATTACTGTTTGTGGTAGCTGCCATAGGATATGGGATGGGCAGTATCAGCATACGGGGAAGTAAACTGGGGGTAGCTGCAGTTCTATTTGTAGGGCTGTTCTTCGGGGCACTGGATGACAAGCTTCAAATTCCCAATATCATTTTCCTCTTGGGTCTCTCCATTTTTGTGTACTCCATTGGGTTAAGTAGCGGTCCAGGATTTATGGCTGCTTTCACTGGAAAACGCCAAAAGGAGCTGGGATTCACTTTCCTGATGACCATACTTTCAGGTTTTGTGGCTCTGGGCATGTTTTACCTGTTTGGACTTACACCAGGAACTACCGGTGGGATGTTTGCGGGTTCTTCCACAAATACCGCAGCCCTGGCAGGCTTATTGGATGCTATCCAAAAAAATGCTTCTCTATCTGATCCTACTACCCTAACTGAAAGCGCAGTGGTGGGCTACTCCATCACCTATCCTATGGGAGTGTTAGGAGGGATGATCGCCATCATATTCATGCAGAAACTCCTTAAGATAGACTATGCGCAGGAAGCCCAATCCCTCAAGCATGAGTACCCCATAGATTCCAGCATAGCCAATGCGACTATTGAAATCCAATCGGCTGAAATAGCGCATACCAGCATTCGGGATTTATTAGCCACCCACAGATGGACAGCCACCTTTGGGCGAGTCCTGAGGGATGGGGAAACCTTTCTTTCCAATATGGATCTTCGCTTCCAAGTGGGAGACCTGGTAGCTGTAGCTGGGAGAGCCAATGACATAGAAGAAATTGCAGAAACACTTGGGAAGTTCTCCGAGAGAGAATTAACCAGAGAACCTTCTGATTTAGAAATTCACAGGGTGTTTGTTTCTAACCCTGAGGTGGCTGGTCAAAAGATAGCGGCCCTGAATCTAAGTGAGAAATACGCTACCATCATCACCCGAGTGAGAAGAGGGGATGTGGACCTACTCGCCAGAGGAGATACGGTCGTGGAATTGGGAGACAGAATCCGTTTCGTATCTCGCAAGAAGGATGTGAGTCCACTTATCAAGCTATTTGGTGATTCCTACCAGTCACTTAGCCAGATAGACCTGGTCTCCTTCGGCTTGGGAATGGCCATGGGCCTACTTCTGGGCATGGTTACCTTCACCATCCCGGGTGGGATCTCCTTCCAGCTAGGTTTTGCAGGAGGTCCTCTGCTAGTGGCGCTGGTGTTAGGTGCCGTCAGACGTACGGGCTCTATTGTATGGACGCTTCCTTATGGTGCTAACCTCACCCTCAGACAATTTGGCCTAATCCTTTTGTTGGCAGCTGTAGGTACAAGGTCTGGGCACACCTTTGTGGAGACGGTGCAAGGAGGAGGTGGTGGTGCCATTTTCCTGGCAGGCTGTATCGTTAGTCTGGCTACAGCTTTTGGGACCCTCTTCATCGGCTATAAGCTTTTCAAGATCCCATTCAGCATACTCACGGGCATGGTAGCTAACCAACCTGCCATTCTGGATTTTGCATTAACACGTACGGGTAACCTGCTCCCTACCTTTGGGTATGCAGTGATGTTCCCTATCGGGCTGATCATGAAGATTGTGATCGTACAGGTCTTGTTTGCGTATTTGATATGACCCTAAATTACTTGCAAAAAATAGCTAGGGGTTTACCCTTTACTATCATCCCGGTGAGCTTGTCGCGTTTGGGTTGTAGGGTCAGCCGGGATCTCCTGTATCTCCCTGAGACCCCGGCTGACTCACATTCCATCCCCTATCCCCACCGGGGTGATAAGCATATTGTAAATCACCCCATCCCTGTAAAGACCACACTATCTATTCTGGGGAGGTGAGTGTGCAGAGCTTGCAGAGTCACCTGGAATCTCCATGGTACCGCTGAGACCCCGGCTGACTCACATTCCAGCCCCTATCCTCACCGGGGTGATAAGCTTAATGTAAATTATCCCATCCTGGTAAACAGCACACTATCTATCCTGGGGAGGTGAGTGTGCAGGGCTTGCCAGCTTTGGCCTTCATCAGCTGAGAGGAAGAGGTTCCCGTTCGTAGTGCCGAAAGCCATATGTTTTTCAGCCTTGGTGAAAGCATGCCTGAATACAATATCAAAGCAGTATTCCTGGGGTAAGCCTTCTCTTAGGGCTTCCCAATTCTTTCCGCCATCCTTAGTATGAGCCACATAAAGCGATAGGCCATGAGCCACCCTCTCTTCATCGCTAATGGCAGGTATCACCCATGCTTTCTCGGAATCTTCTTCATCAGTAGCCAGCGCAAAACCGTAATGCGCGATTCCTTCTGGTTGGGAAAGCTGTTCCCATTCTTTCCCTCCGTTGGTAGTTCTGAATATGCCACAATGGTTTTGCTGCCAGAGAATAGAGGGATTATGAGGATTCATTTCCAATGCATGTGGATCGTGCCCCACTTCAGCTCTGGGATTGGGTAGATAGGTAGCTACCAGACCTTTATTCCTGGCCTCCCAACTTCCTCCTCCATCCTTAGTTTCGAAGATCCCCGCACAACTAACCGCTATGTAGATATGCTTACTATCATGAGGATTTACGACTATGGCGTGCATAAAGGGATCATCTCGCCCTGCCCCGAACCATTGGTTTTCATCCATTCTACTGGGATGGTTCCACAAGCTCTCTACCAGCTGAAAAGTCTTCCCCCCATCCACACTCCTAAACAGACCCCCAGGTTCCGTCCCCATCCACAAAACTTCCGGTTCATCTACGCCTCCTGCTGCCAGAGACCAAATCTTTTTGAGTTTGGCAGGTTTGCCTTTTCGGTACTCGCTCCCTTTCGGATATGTGGGAGTAGATGTGCTTTCCCAGCTTTTCCCAAAGTCTTTAGAGAAATGAAGTTTTTGTCCCCAATGTCTATGACTGATGCCTGCCCACCAGGTTTGTGTACGCTCGTCTACATACACTAAGGAAACGGGAAAGCCCCTGAAGTGCACGTCCTGTATGTCCCATTTCCCCTGATGATGCCTCCACACAATGAGCCCCTTAGAGCTCCCAACCAGTAGTATATCCTTTTGCATAATTATCCTCCTGAGAGTGCCTGAAAAACCAGGACTTCATCCTGTTCCTCTACCCTATCACTAAGTTCGATTCTATCTGCAATCAGTTCCCCTCTCAGGAATATGTTGATATGCTTTCTCAGTTCTCCCTGCTCGTCCAGGAGATACTCCCTGATACCGGGAAATTCTTTCTCCACCTCTGCTAATACCTCAGCCACATTTTCTCCTGAGAAAGATTTTTTATTCAAGTCCGGAAAGAATCTTTTGAGCGCAGTAGTAAAGCTTACAATTGCCATGTCCCTCTTTTGTCTTTCTATGATAATACAAAGCTTATGAGAATGTTTCAAGAACCATCTTTCCTTCAGACTTGTTATCAATAGGCGTATATTCAACAAAATATTCTCCCAACATGAAAGAACTACTCCCCAAAATTGAGCAATGGATAGCTGAAGACAAGCCTTTTGCTATGGCGCGTGTGATACAGACCTGGGGCTCCTCCCCCAGACCTGTAGGTTCCGCCATGCTGGTTTCTGCTGACATGGAGATGGCGGGCTCAGTGAGTGGGGGCTGTGTGGAAGGCGCTGTATTGAAGGCAGCCGTTCCCCTTACGGAATCGGGACATGGACTACGCCTACACTATGGTGTGGCGGATGAAGAAGCCTGGGAAGTGGGCCTGAGTTGTGGAGGGAAGATTCGTGTATTCGCGGAGCAATTTCCAGCCTTTAAGGAAGAGGCACCAGAAAAGGAAGCTTGGGAAAAGCTACATCATTGCCTCACAAATAATGAAGGCTGTATTTGGGTTACACCCTTGAAAGATGGGCCTGTTTCTCATACACTTGTGCTGCCAGATCAGTCTACTTTAGGAGCCACGGTACCAGATGAGGTATTGGAAGCTGCTATACAGGCCTATTCTGAGAGAAAGCACATAGTAACTACCCAGGCTGATACAGAATACTTCATTCAGGTGTTTCCCAGAAAAAGCCAGATGATCATCATAGGGGCAGCCCATATTACGGTGGACCTGGTTAGCCTGGCCAATATGTATGACTTCGAAACCATCGTCATAGACCCAAGAGGCATATTCTCCCAAAAGACCCAGTTTTCTACACCCCCTGATCAACTATACGATGTATATCCGGCTGAAGTTCTGGAGAATTTATCATTAGATGCCTATAGCTATTCAGTAGTCCTTTCTCATGATCCCAAAATAGATGATAATGCGCTCCATATTTTATTGCCTTCTCAGGTAGCCTACATAGGTGCGTTAGGAAGTAAAAAGACTCATGCCAAACGAGTGAAAAGACTGACAGAGGCAGGATTTACAGAGAAAGATATTGAGAGGATTCATGCTCCCATAGGCGTAGGTATTCATGCTAAGAGCCCAAAGGAAATAGCGATGAGTATCATGGCAGAAATCATCTCCGTCAAAAATCAATATCTCTAATGGCGCTACTCCCTTCTTCCATCAAGGCCATAGTTTTTGATGCCTATGGCACATTGCTGAGCATTGACGCCTTAGATACTCGGCTGGAGAAACATTTTGGAGAACAGGCAAAGGCTATCAATCAGGTTTGGCGACAAAAGCAACTGGAATATACCTGGCTGAGGGGGCTTATGCAGGAGTATCGTCCTTTCTCTACCGTTACTGCTGAAGCCCTGGAATTTGCCTGCCTACATTTGGGAATACAGTTAACCCCGGCTATCAAAGAAGACCTGGTAAGAGGCTATTTTGAGTTGACTGCCTATGGAGATGTAAAAGCCTCACTAGAACGCTTAGGTAAATCTTATTCTCTGGCAGTTCTTTCCAATGCAGATCCCGCCATGCTGACTACCGCCATGGAATACAACCAACTATCAGATCACCTTCAGGCTATTCTGAGTGTAGATGCCGTTCAGATGTTCAAGCCCCATCCTTCAGTTTATCAGATTGCGGTAGACCAGTTTAAGTTAAGTCCATCCGAGATTGCCTTTGTCTCTTCCAATACCTGGGACATCAGTGGTTCCGCTGCCTTTGGCCTTACTCCCGTCTGGCTCAACAGATTTGGGAAAACCATGGATACCTTAGGCTATTCTCCCTCCTTAACCATTCATTCCTTAGCTGATTTAAGCTAACAATCAGGAGAAATTTTCTCCAAAAGGAAAGATATTACCAGCAGCTTATTAGAATCGTTCTAAATAACTCACAAGCAAACGAAAACGATTGCGGTTCCGGGAATATTCTGATATATTAATAATGTAAGATATACTCATTTTATAGGACTACTAACACATGCACCTGGAAGGTACTCACACCCTTGATGCCCCTTCTCAGCTCATTTGGCAGATGCTTATGGATCCGGAAATACTCGCGAAAGTTACCCCCGGCGTCAGTGAGCTTCAACAAACCGGAGAAGGAATTTACAATGCCATTTCTAATGTCAAAATAGGACCTGTTAAAGGTCTCTTCAGTGGAACGCTGGAAGTAGCGGAACCTGTGGAAGGGGAGAGCTTTGTCCTCCGGATGAAACAAAATAGCAAAATCGGCAACGTTGCAGCAGAAGGGACCATCTCATTGAATCCACTAAGTGATACGCAAACTGAAGTCATTTTTGCAGGAGATGCCAAACTCTCTGGAACCATCGCCAGAACCAGCCAACGCCTGGTCAGTGGAGTAGCCAAATCTATGACAGACAAGTTTTTCAAAGCATTAGCTGAGGAAATCCAAATACAGCAGGCACCTGATTCCGTTGAGGAAGCAGAAAGCTGAAACGATTTATCATATTTAAAAAGAAAAGCGGACTACTCGCCTCTTTTCCAATAAACCTTCATCAAAACCTTGATTATTATGGGAATGAACATTAGCGTCAAGGTGAACGGGCAAAGTTATACCCATGAGGTAGAACCCCGATTGCTACTCGTTCACTATTTAAGAGACGTACTAAGACTCACCGGCACCCATGTAGGCTGTGATACCAGCAGTTGTGGTGCCTGTACTATTCATGTTAATGGGGAAGCTGTGAAATCCTGTTCTATGTTAGCCGTGCAGGCTGACGGAGCTGAGATTACCACCATAGAAGGACTGGCCCCTAAAGGAAATGGAGCACTACACCCCTTGCAGGAAGGCTTCAGAGAAGAACATGGCCTTCAGTGTGGTTTCTGTACGCCAGGTATGATCATGGCAGCAGACGCCTTGCTAAAGGAGAATCCTAATCCTACTGAACATGAGATCAGGGAAGGGATAGAAGGGAACTTTTGTAGATGTACCGGCTATCATAACATTGTTAAATCTATTCAGTACGCAGCTGATAAAATGGGAAAGGAGGTAAGTCATGGCTAACCTAATCGGACAATCCGTTAAGCGAGTTGAGGACAAACGCTTCATTACCGGAAAAGGAAAATACACAGATGATATTGTCCTTCCTGGTATGATGCATGCCTATATGGTGCGTAGTCCTTATGCGCATGCCAAGATTAATTCCATTGACACATCTGCGGCTGAAGCCCTGGATGGGGTGATGAAGGTATTTACAGGTAAAGATATCCCTGAAGCCATAGCAGGTGTCCCCTGTGGATGGCAGGTGAACTTCAAGAATGGAGATACCATGAAGGAGCCACCACATCCGCTACTGGTAAGAGATAAAGCCCTACACGTAGGAGACGCAGTAGCCATGATCGTGGCCAGTTCCAGAGAAATAGCCAGAGATGCTGCCGACCTGGTAGACGTAGACTATGGAGAAATGGATGCTGTTCACAATGTAACAGATGCTGTGAAGGATGGCGCCCCACAAGTTCATGCTGATGCTCCGGGAAACCTATGTTTTGACTGGGAAATAGGCGACAAGGCCAAGACCGACGAAGCTATGGCCAGTGCCCACCACATCACTACCCTGGAATTTGTGAACCAGCGTGTAGTGCCTAATGCCATGGAACCAAGATCCGCTATTGGAGATTTTGATGATTCCCGAGATCACTACACTCTATATACTACTTCCCAAAACCCCCACCTAACCAGACTTCTTCTCTGTGCCTTTGTCCTTGGGTTGCCTGAGCACAAGGTAAGAGTAGTATCACCGGATGTAGGAGGAGGATTTGGTAGTAAGATCTTCCACTATACGGAGGAGGCCCTGGTCATTTGGGGATCAAAGCAGCTGGGGGTACCCATCAAATGGACATCTGACAGAACGGAGGCCTTCCTAACTGACGCACACGGTAGGGACCACGTTACCAAAGCAGAACTAGGTCTTGATAAAGAAGGGAACATAGTAGGTCTGCGTATCAATACGCTGGCTAACCTGGGCGCTTATCTGTCAACATTTGCTCCGGCCGTTCCAACATATCTGCATGGGACGCTTCTACAGGGATTATATACCACCCCAGCTATACACATAGACCTGAAAGGAGTATTTACACATACTAATGCGGTAGATGCTTACAGAGGGGCAGGACGGCCTGAAGCCACCTTCCTGCTAGAGCGGATAGTCAGTAATGCCGCAAGAGAAATGGGAATGGATCCAGCAGAACTGCGCTTTAAGAATTTCATTCCAGCCTTTGATGGGGTAGAGCAACCAGGATATCAAACTCAGGTAGCCCTGCAATATGATAGCGGAAACTACCATGAGGTGCTGAAGAAAGCACTGGAGATGGTAGGCTATGAAGATTTCAGAAAAGAGCAGGCAGCAGCCAGAAAAGAAGGGAAACTCCTCGGACTGGGAATCTCTACCTATATAGAAGCTTGTGGAATTGCGCCATCAGCCGTAGTAGGTGCCCTAGGTGCACGTGCCGGTCTGTTTGAGTCTTCTCAGGTAAGGGTACAACCTACCGGTAAGGTAAGTGTATATACTGGTTCGCATTCTCACGGACAGGGGCATGAAACTACCTTTGCACAGGTAGTGGCAGACCAGTTCGGTGTAGGACTGGAAGACATAGAAATCGTTCACGGAGACTCTGAGTCTGTTGCCTTCGGGATGGGAACTTATGGTTCCAGATCTCTGGCAGTAGGAGGTAGTGCCATCGTGAAGAGTTGTCAGAAGGTGATAGAGAAGGGTACTAAGATAGCGGCCCACAAACTGGAAGCTTCTGAAGAAGATATAGAGTTCGCCAATGGTAAGTGGACCATTAAGGGAACAGATCGTTCTATCGGATTTGGAGATGTGGCACTGACTGCCTACGTCCCCCATGATTATCCGGAAGGTCTGGAGCCGGGTCTGGATTTCTCCAGCTTCTATGATCCCGCTAACTTTACCTATCCATACGGAGCTCACATCTGTATAGTGGAGGTGGACAAGGATACGGGAAGAGTAGAAGTGAAACGATTCATAGCCGTAGATGATGTAGGAAATGTCATCAATCCTATGATTGTGGACGGTCAGATACACGGTGGAGTAGCTCAGGGAATTGGGCAGGCTCTCTTTGAGGAGGTGATCTATGATGAGAATGCTTCTCTGCTGAATGCTTCCTACATGGACTACACCATGCCTAGAGCTGATGACTTACCTATGTTTGAGGTAGGCCGTACCGTTACGCCTTGTCCGCATAACCCACTGGGTGTGAAAGGTGCAGGAGAGGCCGGTTGCATAGGCTCTACGCCAGCCGTAGTAAATGCGGTAGTAGATGCCCTGTCTGACTACAATGTAAAAGACGTACGTATGCCTATGACCCCGGAAAGGGTTTGGCGTGCCATGCATGCTAATGGAAACGGTTCTCACTGAGTTTCACGAACTAATTAACACAACATGATTCCAACATCTTTTCAATATCATCGTGCCAGCTCAGTGGATGAAGCCGTAAGCTTACTGAGTTCTTTAGGAGACGATGCTAAAATTCTGGCAGGAGGACATTCTCTCATCCCTGCCATGAAGTTACGCCTGAACCAGGCGGAGCATTTGATAGACATTTCTGGTATTAAAGACTTACGTTATATCAAGGTGAATGGAGATACCCTTCACATAGGGGCAGGATCCACCCACACAGACATAGCCAACAGTGCTGATGTCCAAGAGCATATGTCTATCCTCGCGGAGACAGCAGATCTCATTGGCGACAGACAGGTACGCAATAAAGGTACTATAGGTGGGGTATTGGCACATGCTGATCCAGCAGCCGATTATCCTGCAGCCTTACTGGTAGCTAATGCCGAAGTAGTCATTAAAGGGGGCAGCGGAGAAAGAGTCGTAGCTATGAACGACTTCTTGCTGGGACTCTTTGAGACCGACCTGGCAGAGAATGAGATCATCACAGAGGTGAGAATGCCCTCTGCTAAAGGAGCGAAAGCTACATACGCGAAGTTTATGCAGCCCGCTTCCCGCTATGCCATTGTAGGCTGTGCTGTCCTGATAGGAGACACAGTAGGTAAAATCACGGATGCCAGGGTAGCCTTTACCTCCGTAGGAGAAAAAGCTTACCGAGCTTCCGGCGTAGAAGATGCCATCAATGAAAAGTGGGCCTCTGCTGAGAATATTTCAGCAGCCTCAGCTCATGCTGTGGACGGAGTAGATGTACTAAGTGATCATTTTGCTTCTGTGGAGTACAGGAGCCATTTGGCCAAGGTATATGCCGTCAGAGCCCTTTCAAAGGTGCTAGATAAATAAGGTTAGATAATGTAAAAAGGGAGCCACCTCTAACAAGGGGTGGCTTTTTTTGTGATTGACTGAAACAATTCTCTCTTCAAGCGTGTCCTCATTTAAAAGCTTATATGGAAGAATATACCTTCACCCAACCCATACGGCAGCTTGAGAAAAAGAGAGGAGGATATTTCTACTTACAGATAGAAGCAGAACTAGTGGAGAAACTTCCCAGGAAGAGATCCACCCGACTGATCTGTATTCTGGAGAATGAGTATTCTTTCTCCTGCGGATTAAATCACCTGGGAGATGGCAATTTCTTCCTAATTCTGGCTAAGAAATATCTGGACAAGCTGAATAAAGAATTAGGGGATCCCATTTCCTTTGAGATACAGGAGGATCCTAACCCTTTAGGAGTGGAAGTACCCGAGGCTTTGGCAGCCTTACTGGAACAGGACCCAGATGCCAAGCAGATATTTGACAATATCACTGACGGCAAAAAGAGAAGCCTGATATACAGCATCATCAAGCTTAAGGATGTAGACAAACAAATCCAGAAAAGCATCCAATTTCTGGAAATGGAGTCCTTGAAGCTGAAAAAGAAAAAAAGCTAATCCCCTACCCTTCATGCAAGAACTGGAAACCTACTATGCCAAGCGTGCTAAAGAGCACGATAAGGTATACCTCAAGCCTGAACGTCAGGAAGATTTACACTTACTAAAAGAAGAACTCCCCAGGATAGTAAGCGGGAAAAAAGTCCTGGACATAGGATGTGGGACAGGCTACTGGACCTACTATCTTTCCCAACAGGCGACTAGCATTACAGGCGTAGATGTGAATCAACCCGTATTAGATGAGGCTAGCACGAGAGAATATGGATGTCCTGTCAGTTTTCAGGCAGGGAGTTACTATGAACTTGCTGCTTTGGATGATGCGTATGAGGTAGTCTTCGGCGGCTTTGTGTATTCTCATGTACCCAAAGAAAAGGAAGAAGCCTTCTTCCATAACATACTCGAGAAATTAGCTCCTGGGGGCCAACTCATTCTACTGGATAACAGATATGTGGAAGGAAGTAGTACCCCTATTTCCAGAACAGATACTGCGGGGAATACCTATCAGACAAGAAAACTGGAATCAGGAGAACAGTTTGAAATTCTTAAGAACTTCCCTGCAGAAGAAAGTTTCCTGAGCTTATCCAGGCTTGGGTTAGCATTAGATAGCTTTCAGCTGCTACCCTATTATTGGAAAGCGACATTAGCCAAAACCTAACCCCCCTAAACAGCAATAGCCGGGAAAATTCCCGGCTATTGGTTCATTATATGTGTTGCTTATCCCAGAGGGTAAGCGATCTTCTTATTTTCCGATGAAGATTCTGTATCTGAAGCTGAAGCTTCCGCGCTGTACAGTCAGGATATACAATCCTGTGCTGATATTGCTGGTTTGGAAGTCAAAGGTCTTCAGATTTACATTATCTACATTCAGTTCTTCTGAAAGAACCACGCGTCCAGTTACGTCTAGTAATCTTGCCTGATAGGTTCCTTCTTCGAAATTCTTCATTTCTAGCTGGAACTGCTCAATGGCAGGATTTGGGAAGGCACTGATCTCATAGTCTGGCGTAGCAGATGGATCTCCAAATT
>JBCBKZ010000660.1:0-3539 GCA_038520955.1 Bacteroidota bacterium
CCTTAAAGCTCGTTACTCAACTGGGGTGTAGCTGTGTGCTTTTGTAAGGCATTCAACAGAGCATCCGAGCCTGCCGATGGATGAAAAAAGAGAATTCCTTTGTAAGCTTGGTCATCACCTAAATCCCTATCGCTTGTAAACACATAAATATCCAGATATTTGGCCATAGAAAGACAGAAATTAGTGATAGACCTGATAGGGCCGCCAGCCTTATAGCCGGGTACAAACCAATCTGAGAATATCAATAATTTCACTTGCTTGCTCATAGTCCA
Organism: Bacteroidota bacterium; assembly: GCA_038520955.1. Lineage (GTDB taxonomy): Bacteria > Bacteroidota > Bacteroidia > J057 > J057 > JBCBKZ01. Next base: position 273 of record JBCBKZ010000660.1, read on the forward strand.
TTCTTCCCTAACCAGGATTCAATCACGATTAGCTGCCACATGTGCATCCAGCTTATATTTTCTGTTCCGTTATTAAACTCATTCCACTGAGTTCTCAGGGTATCTGATTGAATCCATTCTCTATCTAACAAACTTCCAACATGTGTCTGACAGAATTCCTTTAGCTCATTTCCCATCCAATGTTTCCATGGAAAAACGAATCCCATCTTTTTCCTGTTTACTACCTCATCTGGAAGTAAGTCTCCCAAAGACGAGACGAGTAATTCCTTAGGAGAGTGAGGATACTTCACATCGTCCGGAATCCCCAGGACATATTCAATCAATTCATGGTCGAAGAAGGGGACTCTCACTTCTAATCCATTGGCCATACTCATCTGGTCAGCATCTCTAAGCAGGACATTCTGAGTATAGGTAGAGATCTCAGCCCATGAAATTTTACTTAACTCTGACAAATTCTCCCAGCTGCTAGCTGAGGCTGCCAAGAGTTGGGAAGGTATATTGTTTCCTGACTCAGGCAATCTGAGTAGCTCCCCTAACTGCTCTTTCACCTGAAGTTTTCTAAAGATGGGATAAACCTCTGGTAGGTTCAGGCGATTTATCTGCAATATCTCCCGTAAACGAGTGCGCTGGTTTCCCTGAACCAGTTTTTCAACATAGCCAGCAGCCATTTTTCTGGCGAAGGCTGTAACATTCCAAAGGCGCTGGTACTGCAAAAGCTTATGCCAATATCTGAACACAGGGTATCCGGCAAAAAGTTCGTCTCCCCCCAGCCCTGATAAGGCTACCTTTAATCCAGCCTTGCGTGTATACTTGGAAACTAAGTAACTATTTATCCCGTCTGCACTGGGACTATCCATAGCAGCCAGAGCCTCGGGAAGGTCTTCAAGCATTTTCTGTGGATTCAGCCTAATCTGTCGATGATCTGTCCGGAACTTCTTTGCAATTTGTTGGGCATAGGGACTCTCATCAAATTCCTCTTCTTCAAAACCGATAGAGAATGTATGGATCGGTTTTTCTGATATGCTTGCCATAAGAGCTACTACTGCACTAGAATCTATGCCACCAGACAAGAAAGCGCCAAGTGGTACATCACTAACCATTCTCTTTCTTACAGCTTCTGCAAAACGTTCTCTAACTCCTTTTTGGATAGCCTCCTTACTTTCTTCGATCTTAGGAGACTGCTCTCCTAATCGCCAGTACATTTTCCGTTTAAAGTCGCCATCCTTCCAAATCCCATACTCACCTGGCATAAGTTGGCTAACCTCATGAAGCAAAGTATGAGGGGCGTGTACTGTTTGGTAGGTAAAGAAATCCTGCAAAGAGGCTGATCGGATTTTCTCAGAGACTTGACTGCTCTTTAAGAGTGCACCTATCTCAGAACTGAAAATGAGTTCACTCTCTTTCAATGAGAAATATAGAGGTTTAATTCCCAGCCTATCTCGAGCCAACAAGAGTCTCTTCTCTGTCGTATCCCAACAAGCAATAGCAAACATCCCATTGAACTTGGCGAGTGCGCCAATATCCCACTTAGCTAGGGCGGCCAGTACAACTTCAGTATCTGATTCTGTTTTGTAGGGGAAGTCTGCTAACTCATTTTTTAATTCCCGGTAGTTGTAGAGCTCACCATTGTAGACTAAAATATATCGTCCTGTTGGATCTAGAAAAGGTTGGTTAGCACCTATAGAAAGATCTATGATGGAAAGCCTTCTGTGGCCTAAAACGGCCTGATTACCTGTCCAAACTCCCTCAGCATCTGGTCCTCTGTGTGCCATGGCAACACACATCTTTTTCACAGCCTCCTTATGGGCATCTGTAATTTGAGCAGATACGAGACCATTTATACCGCACATGTGTTTTTGTTCACGTAAATCTAAGTAAGCTCAAAAAGGAAATTAAAGCGAAAATCAGGCTTACCTTTCAAGGACGCTCAATAGCGTCCTTGCCCATGATTCTGGAGTTATTTGTAAGGCAAGCTCTCTACTTCTCCTCCCCATCACGGTAAGTTCTCCATCAGAATAAAGAAATAGTTTCTTCAATGTTTGAATCAAGGAAGATCGATTCCCTGCTTCAAAACTTAGACCATTATAGCCTGGTCTTAAGAAATATTCACTAGCCCCACAACTATCTGATACTATCACCGGTAACCCAGAAGATACATACTCATGTAGGACTACACCCCAAGGTTCTTTTTTGCTTGGTAAGATGGCAGTTCCACATTTTCTCAAAACCTCTGGAAGGCTTTCTGGCTGTACAAAGCCGAGGCATTTTACCCCATTCATCTTACTTGCTTTTTCCTGCAAAGGTCCAGTTCCAGCCAGCCAGAGTTCCCAGTCCTCATTTCTGACCATCTGGAAGGCTCTTAGTAAATCCTCCACTCCTTTCTCTTTAACTAAACGCCCTACATAAATTAATCTTTTAGGAAAGGTAGGATTAAGCTCTCTTTTCATACCGCTTTCCATAAAAAGAGGAACATCCGCTACATAAAATCCAGACTTTATATGGTTAGAATCATATCCCAGCCTACTGGCAAAGGCATACTGGCGGGGACCAGGCACCCAAAAATGAGAGAAATATGGCTTCAGTAAGATTGGACTAAGCCAGCAAGCCAGAACCTGTTTAGCTGACTGATTCCATTGGTTATCGGCACCTACTATAGTAGGAATTCCTCTTTTCTTAAAATACCTTGCTATTTTTTTGTACCACTTATCCACCCAACCACTCACAAAAATGAGGTTAGGATTAAAGGTCTCCACTTTCTCCCATAATTCTTTCTCAGACAGACTATCTCGTTCAATTTTCCTTATCCTGGCATCTTCTTCAAACTCAAAGGGTGCTTCCTGATTTACCGGCCAGCAAATAAGCATTAGGTCTACATTTGGGATCTTACTAAGCGCCCTTAAACAGGCCATAACATAGCCTGCTAATTCCATATATAGGATGAGAATTTTCATTGTTCAACTAACCTCCCTTTGTTTGGGGGATTAATCATGATAACTATGATTAAGAAAAAGTAAATGGTAAAAGCATTTAGGGAGGCTGTTAACCAGCTTTCAAAAGTGGCTGAAAGTAAGGCCATAAAAATTAGCGGAAAAGTAATCCCAGATCTGTGCATTTTGAAGAATAGGGTTATCAGAAACATCAAAAAGAACCCTAACCCTACAAACCCATTATTCATTAGGAAAGTCAGGTAAGAATTATGCAGTCCTCCTTGATGTTCTGTCGCAAGGAAATATACTTTTAATGAACTAAAAGTATATTTCCTTGCGA
>JBCBKZ010000661.1:0-3535 GCA_038520955.1 Bacteroidota bacterium
CTTGCCATCCACTTCTTTAATTTTATTCTTGAGAAGGTTGAGGTTTTCATCTTTCTCAATAAGCCTTAAAGCAGTGGATGGCAAGCTTGATGCAAGAGAATTGAAAAAGATAGTCAGGTCTATCTCAGTTAGTAATGACCAAAACTGGAAGGAATTTAGAACTCGCTTTGTCTCAGTCAATAAAGGGTTTTATGACAAGATGCAGGCTAGATTTCCTGCCTTATCACAACGAGATTTGAAACTTTGTGCACTTATAAAACTCAACTTCTCTTGTAAAGAAATGGCTAAGTTGTTAGGGATATCAGTAGAAAGTGCACACACTTCACGATATAGACTTAGAAAAAAACTGAACCTTACCAGGGATGTTAATTTGACTGAGTTTATAGCTAGTCAATAAAACGGGTTTTTGATTTAACAAGCGGTAAATAGCTAAATATGTTGGCTGTTGAGGTATTGTCTAGTCTCTATCCTTTTAACAGCCATCCATAAAAGCTATTATGAAAATGCGATAAAAAGCACGCTAAGCTAAGCAAGTCAAAAACTAATTGAATGAATCCGAAAAATCTTAGAGCATTTCAATACGCCTTTATTGTCTCACTTGGGGGATTTATTTTTGGGTTGGATGCGGCCATCATTTCAGGAACAGTCAGGTTTATTACTTCAGAATTCCACTTATCAGATCTACAAATTGGAGCGGTTGTAAGTGCTCCCGGGTTTGGAGTCTTATTTGCCTTGTTAGGCGCAGGATATCTCAGTGATTACTTTGGCAGAAAGAAAACTTTGCAGTTAATAGCTGCGCTTTACTTAATCTCAGCTATCTGTTCTGCGCTTTCTCCTACCTTTTTTGCCCTGGTAGCCTCACGGTTTATAGGAGGATTAGCTTTTACGTCCTTGTCCCTTTCTTCCATGTATATAGGGGAAATTTCCCCTCCCACTATGAGAGGTAAGTTTGTAGCCATGAACCAGATTAATATCGTAATTGGTTTATCTACTGCCTACTTCTTCAATTATCTTATCCTACAAGCCTCAGGATCCGGAGCAGAATGGGTAGGCATGCTGGGGGTAGATCAGTTTACCTGGAGATGGATGTTAGGGTCAGAAATTCTACCAGCTCTTATCTGGTTGGGCTTGTTATTTACTATTCCTGAAAGCCCAAGGTGGTTAATGCTTACAGGAAGAAAAGAAGAGGCTGAAAAAATTCTCCTAACCATTCAGACAGAATCACAAGTATTCAGTCAAATCCAGGAAGTACAAGATAGTATTCAAGAGGAGAGGCAACATATCTCCACCTTCGAACAGATTCGCCAGCTATTTGATCCGGCTATGCGTACGGCATTCATTGTGGGACTTGTTGTGGCTTTAGTACAGCCTATCACGGGCATTAATGCGATCATGTTTTATGCTCCTACTGTATTTGAGCAAGTAGGAATTGGGACAGATGCTGCCTTTATGCAAGCGGTCTACGTAGGGCTAAGCAGTATAGTGTTTACTACCATGGCGTTATTTCTCATAGATAAAATTGGTAGAAGGCCTCTCACCCTCTGGGGACTATTATGGGCAGTAATAAGCCTGGGGATTTGTTCATATGGCTTTTCAAATGCAAAGTATGAGTTGACACCAGAATCAGTTCAGGAGTTATCTGGAATTTCTCAGGTAGAAAGGTTAAGTGAGATAGTGGGGGTCAGCTACGCCAGTGATGTCGAATATAAAGAAGCGCTTAAGGGGGCACTGGGAGCTTTAGAGGCTAAGGAACATGAAAGTCAGCTTATCCAAAAAGGAGGGCACATGAACTCCACCCTTATTTTATTAGGGATACTGAGTTTCATTGGCGCTTTTCACTTTTCTATAGGTCCTATTATGTGGGTGCTATTTTCAGAAATCTTCCCCACAAGAGTAAGAGGGATAGCCATTCCATTCTTTGCCTTGGTAACCAGCATCATTAGTTATTTGGTTCAGCAATTCTTCCCCTGGCAACTTTCCTTCATGGGGGCTAGTGAGATATTTCTATTCTATGCAGGAATGTCAGGAATAGGGTTGTTTGTCCTCATTAGATATCTCCCAGAGACAAAGAATAAAAGCTTGGAAGAAATTGAAATTGCGCTGGGGAATGCTCCTGTCCGTGCTAAAGCTACAGCTATATGAAAGCTGTATGTTTAGTAAACGCGTATCCATTGGAAATCCAAGATGATCCATTCTTGTAGAAAAGCGTGAAGGGTATATAAAGTGTGTTTGATTATGGAATAACAGGATATTCAGGAGGTATCAGCAAACAAGAGGAATCAAATGGTAGCTGATATACTCAATAAGAGAATCAAAATTGAGAAGATTTCCATCTCCTCAGAATCTCCTTTTTCAAAGGTATTTACCTATACATGAAGCATGTATCTGTAAGTATGCCGGAATATACCCTCAGCTTACTCAACAAAAACTTTACAAAGGCAGCTAGGCCATGAATAGCCCAAAGAGATAGTTCATATTTGTTGGGAGGCATAGATTCACTCATCTCAATGTTATCCAAACAGCTTATGAAAAAAGTAGTAACCTTTGGAGAGATCATGCTAAGGTTGACCTCTCCTCTTAGACTTCGACTTACCCAAGCACATCAGTTTACGGCAACCTTTGGAGGAGGAGAAGCTAATGTAGCAGTATCTGCTGCTAACTATGGGTTGGATACAGAGTTTGTTACCAGACTTCCCGAAAACGACATAGCTGAAATGGCGTTGGCTAGCCTAAGGGCTAACAGAGTGGGAACAAATCACATCATTAGAGGGGGAAACAGAGTAGGCATTTATTTCCTGGAATCAGGCGCCATGCAAAGAGGTTCCAAGGTGGTGTATGACCGGGCTAACTCAGCCATTTCAGAGATTAGACCTGGTATGGTCAATTGGGAGAAAGTGTTTGAAGATGCGAGCTGGTTTCATGTGACGGGTATTACTCCAGCCATTTCTCAGGGAGCAGCAGATGCCAGTCTGGAAGCAGTTGCTAAAGCAAATGAAATGGGAGTTACGGTTTCTACGGATCTGAATTACAGAAAGAAACTCTGGAAGTACGGAAAGCAGCCGCATGAGGTGATGGAAGACCTGGTGGCTGATTGTGATATCATCCTGGGAAATGAGGAAGATGCGGAAAAGGTATTTGGTATTCATCCTGAAGGAGTAGATGTAACCCAGGGAGATTCTGTTCATGCAGCTGCCTATGAGTCAGTAGGCAAACAGCTCATGGCTAAGTTCCCCAGAGCGAAAAAGATCATCATTACCCTTAGGGGATCTATCTCTGCTTCCCACAATAGCTGGTCTGGCGTCCTATGGGATGGGAAAGAATTGTTTCAGGCCCCTACTTACCAGATGACACATATAGTAGATAGAGTAGGCGGAGGAGACTCATTTATGGGAGGTTTGATTTATGGCTTACTTACCTATCCAGAAGATGACCAAAGAGCTCTGAACTTTGCGGTAGCAGCTTCCTGCCTTAAGCATAGCATTTATGGAGATTATAACAGGGTATCAGTGGAAGAAGTGGAGAAACTGATGGCAGG
>JBCBKZ010000662.1:0-3530 GCA_038520955.1 Bacteroidota bacterium
TACCTTTATCACTAGAAAAATGATCCCAATGACGGCAAAGACAGCCATGGCATACAGAATGATCCTGAGAAAGTAGTTTCCTCCCTTTCCTTTCTCCAGGAAAAATCTGGAAAGGTAAATAAGAAACTTATTCCACCAGTTAAGTTCTGGTGATTGGAGGTAGTAAGAAAAGTCTTTGTCTGCCTGGTAATTCTTTATCGCACTATCAGGAAGGTGCTGTACTTCTATCTTAGTGGTATCTACTGCCATCTCCTGATGGTAGATCTGCGCTGAGAGGCATAGGGGAAGCAGGAACAAAGAACACACTAGTCCTTTGAGCCATAGGGTGTAATTCCAGCTAGCCAACTGTTTATTCATATTTAAATAAGGCAGTGGAAGTAAATATAGGATTTATTGCTGTGCGGGTAAATATTCTGCGCGTGAAAATTTTTCCAAACCTTACGTTAATTTCAATCGCCTCGAAACTTGGAAGGGATACACAAAATAATACCAGATCACATAAAAGAGTGATACCCCTATGATCAGATACTTTAGCGGAGCAGGCATATCTGCTAGTCTGGTCACAAAGGATTCCAGTAGCGCAGCTATGATGAAAACAGGTACCAGTCCCATGATGATTTTGATCCCGTTAGAGGCGGCTTCCTGTATGGATTTTACTCTGCTAAAGGATCCCGGAAATAAAATGCTGTGTCCCAGGGTAATTCCAGCAGCTCCTGCAATCACGATGGCAGACAGCTCCAGGGTGCCATGAATAAATACTATGGGAAGAGCTTCCCACATAAGGTTGCGGGTAATAAATAAACCGAAAAAGGCCCCCACCATTACACCATTTGTGAATAGGAACCAGAAGGTGCCTAAAGAAAGGAATATCCCGAATACAAAGGTGATAAAAGAAACCCTTATGTTGTTAACGGCTATGGCCCAAAACATAGGGATGGAATCTGAGGAGTTATAAACGTCTGTAGGCTTTCCCTTTTCAATATTCTCTATGGTCATGTTTACATAACTGTCGCTCAGAATAAGGTTGACAAACCCATTATCCTGATAGGTAGAGACTAGCCCTATAATGTAGGAAGTGATAAACACTAGGAAAGCATAGAGCATATACCTTCTACAATTCCAGTGAATGAGGGGAAGATCCGTTGTCCAGAACTCCAGGAATTTATTCTTCTTCTCTTTTTTGTTTTTATAGATGGCCAAATGTGTTCTGGCTGCCAGTCCATTCAGGTATTTAACCGTCTTACTTTTGGGGTAAAATGTGCGGGCATAAGCCAGGTCATCTGTAAGCTGAACATAAAGGTTGGCTAGATGGTCTGGATTTACCTTCTTTTTTTGGTTTTTTTCTTCAAACAAGGTTTGCTCATATTCACGCCACTTATCTTTGTTTTGGCGTAAAAAGGCTGGTTCCCGCATAAGTGCTACCTTATATTTGTTTCGGATCACTTAAAAATACACCAATATTTAGAAATGGCTACCATAATAATTCCCACTACCCAACAAATAGAACTGGAATATCCTGTGGCTAATCTGGGAGAAAGGGTAGCTGCAGGCTTAATTGATCTGCTTATTTTTATTGGGTATGCCTTATTCTGGGTGTTTGTTAATCCTGGATTCGATGATACTGGTTGGGCGCTGGTAGGAATTCCACTCTATTTCTACAGCTTTATCTGTGAACTGCTATTTAATGGGAGAACAGTAGGAAAATTTATTTTGGGATTACAAGTGATCAGGCTAGATGGTGCCCCTCCCACTATCTCAGCTTATCTCCTAAGGTGGATGATGAGGATAGTAGATGTATGGTTTGGCTCTATTCTGGCATTACCTGGCCTGCCAGCTATCATAGTTATCTCCTTTAATAAGAAAGGGCAGCGCCTGGGCGATCTACTGGCCGGAACTACAGTCATAAAGCTGAAATTGGTAGTAACATTTGGGGATACCATTTTTAGAGATACAGAAGATACTTATGAAGTAAAGTACCCATCCATAGCCTCCCTCACAGACAGAGATATGCGCATACTGAAAGAAGTGTTGGATGCAGGAATTAAAAGTAAGAATCCGGAACTTTTGGGTAAGCTGTCTAAAAGGGTAGCACAGGTTCTGGAAGTAGACCAGCCCTCAGACTCCTTACACTTTCTCGAAACCGTTTTAACTGACTATAATCATGTATATGGCAGATCGTGATACTTTATGGGAGCGTATTTGCCATGATTTAATGAAACGGAAGTTGGAATTGAACGACTATTGAGACTTTTGGAAAAGGTTGCGTAAATGTTAGATCAGACCCCCTTTTGTCACTATTTTTTAAGTTGAAATCACAGAAACTCTCGAATTATTCGATTAATCGACCATTTTTTCTGATAAATCCTCAACAAAATAGCTTTTTGTGATGTAAGTTTTCTGGTTTTTTTTAAATCAATCCGTATATTAGAGATGTAAGCCGGAACATGTAGCAATTCCGAGTAGCGGGAGAGAATAATCACAATAAGCGCCAATCTGATTAGTGAGTGGGCATATTATGTCTTTTCTCCCCTGGAATCTTTTGTCCCAGCTTTTTTGCTTAACCAGAATACTTTAACGGATGCTTTAGCTTGCTCATTCCTATGAAACACTTCTTTACCCTAACGACCTGTCTACTATTGCTAATGAGCATGGCGTTCACTCAGATTCCTGAGGTAAATACTTCCGGAGGATGGGATTGGCCAGACATTAGCAAGGAGTACGTAAAAAATCTTCATCTCAAAAAACTCTACATCTATTCCAGTGGAAATGCCCCCCTTAGAGGAGGTGGTGAGTTAGCCTATCAAACTGCCAAGTTCATGGAGTATGACCGTAACGGGAATATTCTTGTGGAAGGTGAGTTAGTAGGATCAGACACTACACTTGTAAAGAGTTACAAGTACACCAAAAACAATCTTCTGAGCTGGGAATACATTGATGACAAAGTCTGGAATAAGAAATACAAAGTAGGGCACAGGTACAACTGTGATGAGACCCTTTTCCAAACAAAGACCTATGAATATCTGAATGACTCAGATCTCATGCTGGTAGACACCCGCTACTACATGTGGAACAAAAAGAAAGAGAAACCAGAATTGGCAGAGATCAAACTGGTAGAACGTTCCAAGGTGGTAGAAAGACAAATCTTCCAGAAGAGTAAAGACGGTCTGACCTTAGTCATCGAAATCAGGGACGCTTATGATGAGGTCCTGAAGACGGTGGAGATAGACTATCAGGTGGATAGACAGCCCAGCCGCATAGTGAAGAAAGGAGAGAATACAGAGGAGTTTAGATACCTCTATGATGTTGCCGGAAATCTGGTAGAGATAGATTGGTTTGAGAATCAGGAAAAGAAAGGGATTATCTCTTATGAATATGACAGAAATGGCAAAATAGCCCACTTAAAGAAATACCTCGCTGAAAATACAAATGCGACCATAGAAGAGTTTGAGTTCGATTATCTTGTTTACTAAGCGCAATTATCCAAATCAAGGCCCGCTATTCCTTAGAGTAGCGGGTTTTTTGTTTCTTTC
>JBCBKZ010000663.1:0-3527 GCA_038520955.1 Bacteroidota bacterium
AGCTTTAGTCCTACCTGCACAGGATTATAGTAAAGACGTAAAAGACCTGGATAGCATAATTGAAGCGCTATATGGGTCTATTTCAGGAGAGAAAGATGAAGCCCGAGACTGGGACAGATTTACTAACCTCTTTATCCCGGAAGCCCAATTAATTCCCACGGGTAAAAATGCGGAAGGTGTAACCGGATATAGAATTCTGGCTCCTCAGGTTTACGTGGAGAACTTTGGAAAAAGACTAGAGAAGGATGGGTTCTATGAGAAAGAAATCCACAGGGTAACCGAGCAGTATGGAAGCCTTTGTCATATGTTCTCTACCTATGAGTCCTACCGCTCTGCAGCTGATACGGAACCCTTTGTGAGAGGCATCAACAGCATCCAGCTCATGCATGATGGAGATAGGTGGTGGATAGTTTCCATCTACTGGTTGGGAGAAAAAGAGGATAATCCTCTACCAGAGAAATATTTACCTAATGAAGGATAAACTAAAAGGGGCCTAGTTAGGCCCCTTTCTATAAAATTCAACTTGTTTAACTGTCATTGGCTTATGCCAAATCAAATCTGTCCAGGTTCATTACTTTGTCCCAAGCAGCAACAAAGTCCCTTACAAATTTCTTCTCTGAATCTCCGCATCCATACACTTCTGCGATAGCACGAAGCTCTGTGTTAGATCCGAAGATGAGGTCTGCTCTGGTTCCAGTCCACTTAACCATTCCTGTAGCGCGATCCTTTCCTTCGAAGGCTTCTTCAGAAGAATCTGTTTCTGCCCATTTAGTGCGTAGGTCTAACAGATTCACAAAGAAGTCGTTAGTAAGTGCGCCGGGACGATCAGTGAATACACCGTGCTTAGACCCGTCAAAGTTCGTATCAAGTACACGCATACCTCCTACCAGTACGGTCATCTCTGGTACTGTCAGACTCAATAACTGAGCTTTGTCTACCAGAAGCTCTTCTGAAGTAGCCGTATGCTTGCTGTTTTTATAGTTTCTGAATCCATCAGCTCCTGGCTCCAGTACTGCAAAGGATTCTGCATCTGTATCGTCCATGGTGGCATCAGCACGACCAGCAGTAAACGGAACTGTTACCTCATGTCCTGCGTTTCTGGCTGCCTCTTCAATTCCAGCGCATCCAGCTAGAACTATCAGGTCAGCAATGGAAACTTCTTTTCCTCCGCTCTGCGCACCGTTGAATTCTTTCTGAACTCCTTCCAGTACTCCTAACACCTTAGCAAGCTGACTTGGGTTATTTACTTCCCAGTCTTTCTGAGGAGCCAGTCTGATACGTGCGCCGTTAGCACCACCACGCTTATCTGAGTTTCTGTAAGTAGAAGCAGAAGCCCAGGCTGTAGAAACCAACTCAGATACTGAAAGTCCGGATGCCAGTATGTTGGCTTTTAGCTTAGCTACATCAGCATCATCTACTAGTTCATGCGTAACCTCAGGTACAGGATCTTGCCAGATTAATACTTCTTCTGGCACTTCTGGTCCATGGTAACGAGCACGAGGTCCCATATCTCTATGGGTAAGCTTGAACCATGCACGTGCAAACGCATCAGCAAACTCATCTGGATTCTCATAGAATCTTCTGGATACTTTTTCATAGGCTGGATCCATTTTGAGAGAAAGGTCCGTCGTCAGCATGAAAGGAGCATGCGTCTTGGATGAGTCATGTGCGTCAGGAACAGTACCTGCACCTGCACCATTTTTAGGTGTCCACTGGTGCGCTCCACCTGGACTTTTGGTTAACTCCCACTCATACTCAAAGAGGTGAGTGAAGTAGTCATGGCTCCACTTGGCTGGTGTCTTGGTCCAGGCACCTTCCAATCCACTGGTAATGGTATCAACACCTACTCCTGTCCCAAAACTGTTATTCCATCCCATACTCTGCTCTGCAATGGTAGCACCTGCAGGAGCAGCAGCTACAAACTCTGCATCACTCGCCGCACCATGAGCTTTTCCAAAGGTATGACCACCAGCGATCAACGCTACAGTCTCCTCGTCATTCATGGCCATTCTTCCGAATGTTTCTCTAATGTCGTGTGCAGCCGCTAATGGATCAGGATTTGCATTAGGACCTTCGGGGTTTACGTAGATAAGGCCCATATGAGAAGCAGCCAGCGGATTTTCCAACTCACGTTTTCCAGTGTAGCGCTCTACGCCCATCATCTCAGTTTCAGATCCCCAGTAGACGTCTAATTCTGGCTCCCAAATGTCTTCTCTACCGCCACCGAAACCGAAGGTCTTGAATCCCATAGATTCCAGAGCCACGTTTCCAGTCAGCACCAATAGGTCAGCCCAGGAGATTTTTCTTCCATATTTCTGCTTAATAGGCCACAGCAACAGACGCGCCTTATCCAGATTAGCATTATCAGGCCATGAATTTAAGGGAGCAAAACGCTGTGACCCTGAACCAGCACCTCCACGACCATCTGTCATTCTATAAGTACCGGCTGCGTGCCATGCCATTCTGATAAAGAATGGACCATAGTGTCCATAGTCTGCTGGCCACCATTCCTGAGAATCAGTCATGAGGTCAGTTAGGTCCTGCTTGAGCGCAGCATAGTCTATACTCTTAAATTCTTCTACGTAGTCAAAAGACTCATCTGTAGGATCAGAGAGAGAAGAGTGTTGACGTAGGATGCTTAGATTAAGCTGATTAGGCCACCATTCGCGGTTAGAAGGGGCACTACCAGCACTACTTTTGATAGAACCAGACAGGAAAGGACATTTTTCAGCTCCGTTTCCATTCATGTTGTTGTGATCCATATTGAGATTTATTGTGGGTGCTTGTGATATTCAATAGCCCTAAAATAGGTTGAAAATACTTATAGTTTTTATTGATTTATTTCAGAATGATATAGATTTATTCTATATGTCCTGAGTATCAGTTTAATACTACTGTTTTAGGAATTTTAAGTACACAAGGAGATAGAAATGGGTGTCTGTTCTTTTTATGGAGACAGGAGGTTGGGAAGGATGTTTAGGAGGAACGTATTGAAAAGTAATAAAGCCATCCAGAGTTTTTGGATGACTTTTCATAAGTATTTTTTTGGCTTGCGAGGATTTATCTCAGTGTAAGATCAAAAGGAACTACATAGAAATTCTTATCTACTTCTACAGAGCTACCTTCTGGTATTCTCACTATGCTCCAGGAAGTTTGTGGAACTATCCATCCTTCTTCAGATTCATTCAAAATCAGTTTTAGCGGCATGGTAAATCCTTGATTGCAGTTGGTCCAGCGATACATCATCTGATCATCATTGAAGGAATACTCTAAAATGGGTACTCGAGGGTCCCGAAGATACTGGTCGAAGAATGGCTCCAGGTCTACTTCCACCCGCTCATCTATAAACTTCTCTACCTCTGCACTGGAGACCGTCTGGTGGTAGAAGGTTTCATTCAGCCCTCTCAGGATATTTCTCCAGGTACTGTCATTATCTACTACTTGCCTGAGTGTATGGAGAATGTTAGCTCCCTTATTGTAGATATCACTTCCCCTTTTATTTACCCCATAAGTACCTATAACTGTGC
>JBCBKZ010000664.1:0-3520 GCA_038520955.1 Bacteroidota bacterium
TAAGAGCAGTTTGTGTTTTCATGTTTATGGGCTACTGTCAAGCTATTTGCCAGGAGTACCGTGTGCACAATTATGCGGAGGATCTGGAAGCAACATCAGGGGAAGTTTTCCAGATTGTAGAAGACAGCCTGGGGTTCATATGGTACCACGCTGAAAAAGGCCTGTTTCGTTTTGATGGCAGAAAAGTAACCGAGATTTTTCCTGTAGAAACGGGCTTCCCTGACAGAAAATCCCTCATTGCCTCCCAGGGAGAAATTTGGTTTTTGACTGAAGGTCTCCTCTACCAATTCACATCTCTGGTAGATACCTTTTTCCAGAAAAGAATTTTCTTCTCAGCCTACGGGGGCCTTAAAGAAGGTGATAAAGCTATTTCCCTATTTGACTCCCAAGGAGAGGCTGTAGGAATAGCGGGTCAAAAAATGCTCTACTCCCTGGAAGGCGGACAACTAACCGCCAGGCATTACCCACTGGATCTGGAGGGAACTGAGTTTTTGTCTATTCAACAGGATAATGATAGAGGGCATACCCTGGTTTCAAAGGATGGAAGGGTATTCAAACTAAGAGAGGATAGTCAGTCATTTTTCATCTTTGAGTTAAAAACCCGAATAAATTCTGGAAGGACAGTTCTGATCGAGCCGGATGTATGGATTGCAGCGGAGGGAACTAAAGTTATTTACTTCAGTAGAGATCGCTCCAGAGGTTTTCTGGAGAAAAGGGAACTATGCCAGTTAGAAGGGGAGGTAGTAGCCATCTCCCGCCTGGATAAAGAGGTGTTTTTGATCAGTACCAGAGGGAAAGGAATTTTCCTCCTTCAAATTGATAACCAGAAAGGGATAGTTACCAGAGTCCATAACCAATTAGGACCTAATAACCGACTTGACTTCCCCGTAAGTGGAGGGACCTGCTTTTGGGTATCAGATGAGTCTACTGTCTGGATGGGATCAACTGAGGGGATCTTATTGTTGAAACGCTATAAGTTTGGGCGTTATTCAGGCATAAAAGGGTACAGGACTAATACCTTTACATTTGCTTCAGAAAATGAAGTCCTGGCAGCTTACGGAAGTCTATATAAATATACCCTTAAAGACGGTGAGATAAGCAGCACAGAATTAACAAAAGGGTATCGTGGACATGTAGCAGGAATAGGAGTAGGTAAAGAGGGCTGGTGGATTGGAAATTCTGATGGGGAGCTGTTCTATATCCTGCCTAATGGGAAATCCAAGGAGTATTCTTTCCGGAAAAGAGGAGGAGCATTATTTAACATATACGTGGCCAAAGATTATGCTGCCTGGGTATGTCAAGCCCTGACAAATGATCCTATCAATGGGGTTATCCGCATTTATGAGAGCGGAGATACTAAGCTCTACGGTAAGGGGGAAGGACTTTATTCTCGCGTCATAGTTACCAGGGAAGGACAGGGAGGGAAGTTATACGCTGGTGGGGTGGGTGAGGCACATTATCTATATGAGTATGATCCTGAGAATGACAGATTTTTAGACTTAAGTCCTGACCTGCCATTTACAACTAATCTTGAATTTGAGATCCATGATATTGTCTCTAAAGGAGACGGTATACTTTGGCTTGCATCTACAGATGGTCTTTTGAAATATGAGAATGAGGAAATTGAACGGGTAGACTTAGAAATATTTGCGGAGGATACGGAAATAAAGTCTTTGGAGCTTACCCCTGATGGTGGCCTTTGGATGGGAACGAGTAGACATGGATTAATCCGGTATCAGGATGGAACAGTGCACGTATTTGACCAAAGGCATGGACTCCCTAATGATAATTTGCTCTATAGGGAGCTAAAGACAGATTTGAAAGGTCGTCTGTGGGTTGGAACGGGAGAGGGATTATCTCTGAGCTTTTTGCCCTTTCCTACTCCATCAACTACAAGTAAGCCCAACCTGAAAAGTATAGTTAACGAAAATGGTGAAAACCTCTCCATAAACGCTGGTTGGAATAACTTACCTAAGCTATCCTATTCAGATAAAACTACTTTTTCATTTGCAGGAGCCTCATTTCCTATCAACAATCTTGAATACAGATATAAGATCCCTACCTATAGGGACCAATGGTCTCTCCCTCAAGTTAGCTCTGACATAACCCTGTCTAAACTTCCCTATGGCAAGCATACCTTGCAGGTACAGGCGAGACTTTCCAGTGGTTCCAGTTGGAGCCCCATCAAGGAAACCACCTTCAAGGTTGAAAAAGTATGGTACTTACAGACTTGGGCAAAAGCCCTTCAAGTGCTCCTTTTCATCTGGATAATAGCCGTTGGAATCAGGTTGTATAACAGAAAATTATACAGACAAAAAGCTGAGCTGGAAGGGGTGATCAGATATAGGACAGAAGAACTACAGAGGTCTAAGCTGAAGGCAGAAACCGCTAACATGGCTAAGAGTGAGTTCCTGGCCAATATGAGTCATGAGATCAGGACACCAATGAATGGGGTCTTAGGGATGAGCGACTTGTTACTTACTACTAAGCTTTCTGAAGAGCAACTGGATTATGTGAAAACCATCAGTGCCAGCTGTAAAAACTTATTGGTCATTATCAATGATATTTTGGACTTCACCAAAATAGAATCTGGTAATATGGAGCTGGAGCAGGAGGCCTTTCAACTTAGGTCTTGTGTTGAAGATGTCATGGACATGATGGGACCTCAGGCTGCAGCTAAAGGCCTGGACTTGTTTTATAGATTGGACCCGGAACTTCCTCATCAGATCAGAGGAGACATTACCAGACTAAGGCAGGTACTCATTAATATGGTGGGGAATGCGATCAAGTTTACCCAGAGTGGGAGCGTCCATATTTCAGCCTCTAAATTGCATGAATTGGAGGAAGGTCAAATCAGGATGGGCTTCCAGGTAAAGGATACCGGCATAGGGATTCCAGAAGAAAAAATTCCCAAGTTGTTTAGTGCCTTTACGCAGGTAGATGCCTCTACCACACGAAAGTTTGGAGGAACGGGATTAGGCTTAGCCATTTGCCAGAAATTAGTGAACCTGATGGGAGGCAGTATTGAGGTAGATAGTAGTGTAGGAGAGGGGACTACTTTTTCCTTTGACATTCTAGGAAGACTAGGAGAAGCGGAAAAGGTAGATGAAACCTTAAGCATTAAGGCATTTGGGAAAGGAAAGAAGGTATGGATAGTGGAAGACAATGAACTTCAGGCTTCCTCCCTTTCATCATGGCTGGAATCCTGGGACTTTATACCTGAGATTTTCCTCAATGCGCAGGAGGCAGTCGAAAAGATTCATCATGAAACCCCGGATGTAATCCTGACGGATCTACACATGCCAGGAGTAGATGGGATAGCTTTCTCAGAAATGCTTCAAACCGCACATGATCATCTTCCCCCTGTCTTTCTCATGTGCCCATTAGGAACAGATTTGGCACCTATCCAGGAAAGGGGACTATTCAAAGAAATCATGTTAAAGCCCATAAAATATGCGGCCTTAGCAGATTTGCTAGAGAATACGTTCAAGGGAAACCTACCCAAAGGGAAAGAACACAC
>JBCBKZ010000665.1:0-3503 GCA_038520955.1 Bacteroidota bacterium
GTAAGGGATAGACTCTTCAAAGCTACCCCAGGGAGTTTCTATGATGAGGTTCCCATTTTCTCCTATGGAAAGGCTGTTGACCCCTTTCATGGTAATCTCTATGTCTTCTATGTCAGCTCCAGGATGGAGAATGACATCATATTTGAGTTGGTAGGATTCCGTGCTGTAGTACTGTATGTCTATTCCGGGGTAGACATCTTCGAAATGTACATCTGTAAACCTGCTAGCGTTTGTGTTCCACTTACTTTCATCACTCCCTTTCAGGTAGTGGTATTTGCCGGGGAGAGATGCGCCTCCTGAGGGCTGTAGGTCTGGTAAGGCATTCCTAAAGCTAGTGGTCCACACCATAGCTTCGTAGGTGAAATGCTCTTCTCCCTGAAAGCCAGGAATTTCCTGATAGGTTTCTCGTCTGCTCCCCACAGCTTCCGTTTCTACTTCCCGCATACGTGCAAAGCTGATCCCGTCTTTAAGGAATCTGATTTGTTGTCCCTCTGCTTCTGCCTGGAAATATATTTCCTCAGCAAGCTGTCCCTTATTCTCAAGAAAGAATACTTCTCCTATGGGGAGATCAACTGCTGAGAGGGTAAGTGGAAGTACGAAAATAAGGATGGATAAGAAGCTACGTAATTTCCTCATGGCACTCGTAATTATACCATGCTAAGGAGGGGGTTCTTCATGAAAAGAAGAATGTCATTATATGGATTATTTTACGAATGAATGAAAATATTAAAAATAGAAATAGATGTGGGGTATTGGGTATTGCTGGTATGAAAAAAGAAGGGGCTTGGAATCTATTAGGCTGGAAGTGAAAGTTTTACACCTGGGACAGAATAAATTCAAGAGACATTTGAGGCGTAAGCCTTTTTGATTCTCAGTAGAAAGTAGAATGAAATAAAAGAAATTCAGCTTTCTAATTACATTCCGATCAAATGTGAATTTCCGGAAGCTGCTGCCAATTTGTGGTATAGTTGGGAGACTTCATTTCAGATTTCATTCTCCAACCTTTGTCTACTCCCTCTTTAGCAATGAAGACTTTTCCTTTTCCGATCTTTTGGTTGATGTCATCCATAAGGTGCATGAGGCGTTGATCTGACTGTGTAGGCGCCTCATTAAAGACGGATAACTGAATACTTTCGGAAGAGACGAGATCAGTCATCACCACGCCTGCCTTTTTATATCGTTTCCCCTTCTCGTAGATCATTTCCAAAGCCTTCATGGCATAGGTAACTAGGTGGGGAGTGACATTGGTAGCTTCCGGTAAGCTGAGGGTAAAGGAGTCTTTACCGCTACCATATCTATCTCCATACTGTCCTGATCTGGCATAGACGGTGAGTAGCTTGGCCAGGGTATTTGACTTGCGGAGTTTCTCTGCACATCTGCTGGTGTAAAAGGTGACGGCTTCCTGCAGATCACTTAACTCAGTAACCGGCTTCCCAAAGGAGCGGGAAGTGATGACACTTTTCCGTAGCGAGGGTACGCTATCAATGGGGATACAGGATTCTCCGTGAAGTTCCAGGGCGGTACGCTGCCCGATGACAGTAAGCTTTTTTCTCACCCAGTGGATGTCAGCTTCGTGTAGGTCCCAGGCAGTTTCTAATTGATAAGCTCTTAGTCTTTCTGCATAACCAGGACCTATTCCCCACACTTCCCCTATGGGGGTGGCTTTCAAAGCTCTCTCTAAATAGGGAGAATTCACTAAGCTGAATACACCGTCCAGTTTTTTAGACTTTTTAGAGAGGTTTGCTGCTATTTTCGCCAACGTCTTGGAAGGGGCTATGCCTATGGAAACAGGAATGCCTGTCCATTGATGTACCCGCTCCTTGATCTGTTTTCCCAGTACTGCGTAATCCTCTGTTTGAATGCCCGTCAGGTCCACAAAGGCTTCATCTATGGAATAGGGCTCTACTTGCGGACTGAAGGTTTCCAGTACCTGCATGACCCTGTTTGAAAGATCTCCATAGAGGGTATAGTTGGAAGAGAATACCTGAACCTGATGTGTCTGAATCTGTTCTCTCAGTTTGAAAATGGGTTTGGCCATGGGGATGCCTGCATCCTTAGCCTCAGAGGACCGGGCCACTACGCAGCCGTCATTATTGGAGAGCACCACTATGGGCTTTCTCCTGAGATCCGGCCGGAATAAGCGTTCGCAGGAGGCATAGAAATTATTACAGTCTACAAGGGCAAACACTTTGGCATCCATACTCACATTTTGTGAATGCTGTAGGTTACTACTCCCCATATTTCTATTCCATCAGAAAGGGGGATACTTACTGAGGGTGATTGACTTGATTGAGACTCCAGGTGGAAGCCATCTACTTTCTTAATGACTTTCTTGACTGTGAACCCCTCTTCAGTACTTGCCAGTACTACTCTTCCTTCTTCCGCGCTCAGAGATCTGTCTATGATTAGGGTATCTCCATCTTTGATACCTGCATCTGTCATGGAATTCCCTTTTACCCTTACGAAGAAGGTAGCAGGAGGATTTTGAATGAGGTGCTCATTCAGGTCTATATACTTCTCTATGTGTTCTTCTGCTGGGGAAGGAAACCCTGCCCGAACAGCTCCTGCCAATAAAGGAATTTTCATGTTACTCGATATAGAAAGTAACGAGCAGAGGAAAAAAAGATTAAAAAAGTCATATCTGCGGTTACCTCTTCTGATTTCATGCCATGAAGGGGTATATACACAGATAAAAATGGTTTACGGTTCAGATAAAGTCAAGGTGCTTTAGACCATGAAGACACATTGTTAGGGAGGCGAGGGAGATCCGAAAGGGCTTCTTCGCTCCTTCTTTTTTAGTCAAGTGCCTTTGCAGGATTCCCAAATACAGTTTTTCCTTCTTCTACATCTGTCATTACTACTGAACCTGCTCCAATGATGGCGCCTTTACCTACACTAATTCCTTTTCTGAGAATAGCACCCGTCCCGATAAATACCTCATCATCTATGGATACGTCAGCTCCTATTCTGGCACCGGCCTGAATAGTACAGAAATCTCCTATGGCTACACCGGGATCTATGCTTACACCAATTTCTACCAAGTTACAGTTCGCCATAGAGACATTAGGTAGGATGACTACGGAAGGATAGATCAGATTCCCTATTCCCAGCTTAGCATGAGAAGAAATGATGGCTGAAGCATGCGCCATGGTGATGGTTTCAGCCTTAGCGTCGCTAATAGCTTCTACCATGGCTTTTCTGTCAGCTATTTCCTGCTCTGCTATAACTATCTTCACATTTTCATCAGCCAATAAAGCAGCGCTGTCCTGGCTTTCTACAGTATTGAAAATGGGAATATCATTGATCTCCTGATTGACCTCTTCCTCTTTAGCTGTGAGAAAGCTGTATACCAATACTTCCAAAGAGTTGGCTATCTCTAAGGCTACTTTTCCTGAACTTCCTGTACCTACTATGATGACAGGGACTTTACTTACCTCCATGTGTGCTGAATTATTTCTGCGAAACTAATAGCTAAGTTATTGATTACCTAGTTTGTTTTGCTG
>JBCBKZ010000666.1:0-3490 GCA_038520955.1 Bacteroidota bacterium
TGTGCCCCTTCAGGTGGAGGGCAAAATAACTACAGAGATGTAAATATGTCTACTGTAGCCCCTGACATGAGCGCCAAAGTTTTTGAGAATGACTTTGTAGAAGCTTTTGTGATTAGCATTCCTTTCGAACAGGAATTTCCTACTCATCAGGCTGATGACAGACTCGTGTTTGCCTTAAATAAATTTGACATCCAATCTCAAAGCGACGCTGGAACTTCTACGAAAACGTATGAGCCAGGAGAAGTAAATAAACTTTCAGCAGGTAATTACAGCTTTAAGAATGTGGGCGTGAATCCAATAAGATTTCTCACAGTGAGCAGAAATCCGGTTATCCTGCCAAAAGATAAGTCATTTGTAGTAAGAAATGGAATCACTAAAGTAGCACCTGAGAAGAGTGCCATCCTGGTAGAAGATGATGAAAGTAGAATGATCGAAATCGACTTGGGACCAGGTGAGAAAATTTCCACTTTTGATGCACTACCAGGGATGGTATACCTGTTAAATGACGCTCAGATCAAATTTCTGCAGCCTATTAAAGGAGCAGAGAAATTCTGGTCTACCAGAGGATATCAGGGAGAAATCCTGTGGTTAGAAGCTGGACAGTACGAGCTTATGAATACTAGTAGAAGAAAGCCAGCTAAACTCCTGATGGTAGGCTTCAAAAAATAATCAGGCTAATCCCTATTAAGCAGATAGCGGTATAGGGATTAACCGAAAGACGTTAGCACAAAAACATTCCTATTTTATCCCTATCAGTTTTCAGCGAAGGTACATATTGCCTTCGCTGTTCTTTTTTGTGATTTTGGGGTGAGAAAATAAGGCGCTTTTCCTAATTTCAGCCTTTGATCTTTTATACGTATGATGAAGCAACTGCATGGAGAAATTGCCTACTGATTACCCAAGATCCTGCGCCATTATGGGCGTATCTGGTTCCGGGAAAACTACCATAGGAGCTGCCGTAAGTGCCAAGCTGGATTGGGTACTGTTAGAGGCAGATGACTTCCACCCCCAGGCGAACATAGATAAGATGAGCCAAGGCATCCCGCTGAACGATGAGGATAGATGGCCCTGGCTGGAAGCCATTCATCAGGCCATGGGGGAACACCTCTCAGAAGGAAGGTCTGTAGTCGTGGTTTGTTCTGCCCTGAAAGAGTCCTATAGAAAAGTCATTCAGGGAGAGTTTACCCTTAGCTGGTTTTATCTGAAGGGGAGCTATGAGCTGATTTTTCGTCGTATGCAGGCAAGAGCTCACTTCATGAAACCAGAAATGCTCAGAAGCCAGTTTGATACCCTGGAAGAACCAGAAGGTGCAGTTATTTTGGATATCGGCCAACAGAAGGAAGCGCTTATTAGTGAAATAGTAGATACCCTCTCAACCAAGCATACCTGACATGGAAATAGGCTTTTTTAGCACTAAAAACTACGATAGAGAGTCCTTTGATGCTGCTAACCAGAACTTTGGGCATACGCTCACTTATGTGGAACCCTCTCTTTCTCCAGAAACCAAAGCCCTGGCCAAGGGGATGGAAGGGGTCTGTGTATTTGTGAATGATAAGCTGGATGGAGAGACCCTTGCCTTTCTGGCTGATAGGGGGCTTAAGCTAATAGCCCTCAGGTGTGCAGGATTTAACAATGTGGATCTCGAGGTAGCCCATAGGAAAGGGGTAAAGGTGTTAAGAGTTCCCGCCTATTCACCCTATGCTGTGGCAGAACATGCAGTAGCCTTAATTCTCACCCTAAACAGAAAGACACATAAAGCCTTTAACAGAGTAAGAGAACAGAATTTCTCCCTGGAGCGCTTACAGGGTTTTGACCTATATGGTAAGAAAGTAGGGGTAGTGGGTACAGGAAAGATAGGTAAGGCCTTTTGTCATATCATGCTGGGATTTGGCTGCGAGATCATGGCTTTTGACATCCACCAGGATGAAGAACTGCTAGCGAAAGGCGTGAGTTATGTAAGTGTAGATGAACTCTGTAGAGAATCAGATATTGTTTCCCTTCACTGCCCCTTAAATCAGCATACCCATCATCTGATCAATAAGGCAAGGATTTCTCTGATGAAGGAAGGTGTCATGTTGATCAATACCAGTAGGGGAGGGCTCATAGATACAAAAGCAGCTATTGGTGGGTTGAAACATGGGAAGTTAGGCTACCTGGGCATAGACGTATATGAGCAGGAGGAAGGATTATTCTTCTATGATCATTCTGAAACCCTCATACAAGATGAGACCTTAAGGAGGCTGATGACCTTCCCCAATGTATTGATTACTGCTCATCAGGCTTTCTTCACCAGAAATGCCCTAAGCCAGATAGCGGAGACCACCCTTCAAAACGCTACAGACTTTGAGGAGGGGAATATAAAATCCTCAAAATGAGGTGAAGTTGACCTAGACGTTCGAAACTCTACTTACTGCTATAATTTTACTAGCAGATTTCCTGAGAATCCATTCATGCTTAGAAGGTTCCTTCCTGCACTGTCCTGCCTTTTTTTTCCAGAAAGAAGGCAATTTACTAGATTCTGACAGGTGTTTACCTAGTCTATAAGAGAATAAACAAGAAGGACTAAGCAAAGGAAGTTATGCATAGAAAAGCCTTTACGACTACCATTTACATACTCCTCTTTACTGTAACCTTGGGAAAGCTAACTGCCCAGATCAAGACCATACCTGCCTTGGTAGATTTTGATCATGAACTGCAAACTTGGGAAGGCTTTGGATTTAATTATGTAGAGGCCTGTCAGCATAGAGACTATGCCGCTTCTACTCAGGATTATGGAGGGTTTAGCCTGCTGAATAGCCAACAAAAGCAGGAGATCATAGAAGCCGTTTTCGGAGAAGAAGGTCTTCAGGTAGAAATAGTCAAGATGTTTCTCGACCCCTTCCATCAGGCTGAAGCCGGAGGGGCATTTGATCACGAATGGACTACTCAATATATGCGAGAGTTTGTGAAGGGAGGCATTCAGGCTACGCAGGATAGGGGAGAGGAACTATCCATTATTACTACACTCTACGGTCCGCCAGCATGGGCTACTAAACAGGGCTTTACCGGAGGACGAGATTTAGCTCCAACTCAGGAAGAAAATCTATGCCGGTATATGGCTGACTGGGTAAGCTACTTAAAGAAGGAGGGCTACCCTGTAGATTATTTATCCATCCACAATGAAGGGGAGGACTTCTACAGATGGGATTTTGAAGAGGGTACGCAGCGATTGAATCATTTCGATTATAATATGTATTGGCCTCCGGAGCAGGTGAATGCTTTCCTGAAAAATTTACCTGCTGTCATGCAAACTCATGGAGTAGGGGAGGTAGGTATCACCAATGGAGAACCTTCCAACTGGACCCGCTTTTATCATTGGGGGTATGCCCATGCATTGGCAGATGATGATGAGGCCTTAGCTAACCTTAACCTCTTGACTACTCACGGATTTCTCAATGGAAACATGAAGAAACTGAGTTATTCTACGGCCATTCCACATACCATAGACTTG
>JBCBKZ010000667.1:0-3487 GCA_038520955.1 Bacteroidota bacterium
GTCAGGAATGAGCGCATTCCACAGGAACTTAACTAAAAATCCCCCTACTACTACTGCGAATATTCCTGACCTCTTTGGTGGGCCCTTTATCTCCTTTTTTCAAGCATTAGGATTGTTAATCCTTTCTAAAATTCTCTTCTCAGGTGGAGGCTGTAGAGGAAGAGGAAGTTGTAATGCCAAGGGAAAAATGAAACATCATTGGAAAGAGAAAATAAGGGAGAAAATGAAACATATGAGTCCTGAAGAAAGAGAGGCGTTCAAGAAGAGCTTCAAAGGGAAGTGGAATAGGTTTGACGTAGAGGTCTTTGAAGTAGAGGATGAGGAAGAAGAGGGAAAAGATAGCGGAGATGATCAGGACAAGGGTGATGATGCCCCTCCTAAGTCAGGCAGAGGGAGGAAGAAGAGTTAAGTTTATCCTGGTATTTTATTTGTCTGAGACTCCATTGGTCCCTACGGGTTCAATGGAGTTTTTTCATTCTCTTTTGTAGAAAAGAAAAAATCTGGCTAACTGGCAGCCAAAAGAAGGAGCATGCAGGATACGCTATTTTACTTGACGCACTTTCTGGATAGAAAGGGCCTGGAAAGAGGGAATGGAAATTGGCATAAGAAAATCATAGAAGATCCTGCTGCACGCTTTATTCCGGTTTGGGGAAGAAGAAACCTGTTTGTCAAAGGTAGGGACGAAGCTATCTTCCTGGAAAAGCACCAACTTAACGCTCCGGAAGAAGCCATATTCCTTGGCTCTACGGAAAAAGTACACTACTTGGCGGTACTCATAGATGATCCCTCAGAACTTTCTCTTGAAGTCAATGTAAAGACCGAATGGGCTAGGCTGAGAAGTAAAGCAGAACGTATTCCATATGAAGAGAATAGCCTGCTGGCATTTGCCGCCTACTTGTCTAACTGGCATGCTTCCGCTCAGTATTCTGGGAGGAGCGGGTATAAAACTGTCCCTACTAAGGGAGGCTTTGCAAGGGTAAGCCTAAATCCTGATAAGGCTTTTGAGGAATTTCCGAGAACGGATCCTGCCATGATTGTGTTGGTAGAGCATGAAGGGAGGTGTTTGCTGGGGAGAAAGGCTAATTGGGCAGCAGGACGTTATTCCGTCCTGGCAGGCTTTGTGGAAGCCATGGAATCAGTGGAAGAAACCATCAAGCGGGAAGTGTACGAGGAGACCAATATTAACGTCATTAGCACTACCTACTTCTCCTCTCAGCCCTGGCCATTTCCGGCCTCTCTTATGCTGGGCTACCGGGCACAAGCCAGTAATGAGGATATCATTCTTCATGATGGAGAATTAGAAGATGCCAAGTGGTTTAGCCGTGAGCTGTTCACTGAAGAAATCCTTTCTGGCAAGTTGAAACTCCCCTCTTTTACCAGCATTTCCCATCACTTGATCAGGCAATGGTACGAGGAAGGAGGAGGTTCCCTTAGGGATTTGCTTGAAAGAGCTCCGGCATAAATACAGCTTCGATTTTACACATATAAGTGAAATCCCTTAATCTATATAGCTGTGCTCTTTCAACCACACTTCCATTGTCTCATAATAATTATCGCAGGCTTGCCATTGTAGGACAGACAAATCTTCCCCCCAAGCACAGGTGATGCATTTTTGCAGAGAATGGTTACACTGTTCGAATACCTCTACCCTCAATTCTGCGTCTGGATTTGTACCTATGGTTTCTTCATATAAAAGTTTCGTCTTACGCCAATCCACCTGAGAATCATTGGCACCAAAAATGGCTAAGACAGGACAGTCTATGTTCAGGAGGGTTTTGTCAAAATCATTAATGACTACCCATAACCCACTCTCAGCGTCAAAGTATCCTTTACTGGTGTAGAGTTGCCGGTCTTGTATATATTTTTTTCTGTCTTCTTCAGTAAGCTCTGATTCTACCTGATATCCGAATAGTCTCCGGCTGGTACTATCCTGTAGTAAAGGCCTAATAGCAGCTATATTATCCTCCAGACTACCTTCGGTACAGTAAATCTTGTGCCCCTCCATCCAGGCCTGATATAGCCTTTCAGCTTCTTCTTCCTCTTTTCCTGCAATCAATAGGTTTGATTTAACCAGATACCCAAAGTTTTCCTTGTCGTCAGTTCCACTCACGGAAATCCAAAACTCTATGGGGAACTTCTCATTGATGAGGGGCACAATCCACCCCGCCCGACTGATTCCCCAAAATCCGATCTTATCAGATCCGGAGATGTTCAGCTTTTTGAGTTCCTGAATAGCTGCGATGGCTTCTTCTGCTGAGTTTTCTACTGGTTGCTGTGCATTAAATACCCCTTCACTATTTCCACATCCCATTTTATCCCAAAGACAGACGGTTAACCCATAGGATACCAGTTTTTCTCTTAGGCCAGAGTACCAATTACCTTCCACAAAATTAGTCTCCCCATATCCCGGTATGATGATGATAACAGCTTTAGATGTTTGGTTAGTGGGTTTTTCAATCAATCCCCTCAATGTTTTATTCTCAAACTGAAATTCAAATGGCTCTGATGAGATTTGGCTGAATGTAGGGGGAATGGTAAATAAGAAAGAAAGAATGATCGAAAGCGCTATGGATCTACTCATATTATCATGTGGTTCAGTAACAGACTCCTAAATGTATGGATAGGACACAGAAAAGGATAGTTGCATAACAAAGGATCATATTCACATAACATAGAAAGTGCATATTGCTGCTGAAACCATAACTAACCCCTGAATATTGTGGCAAACTTTTACCCAAGTCTTTCTACCTACCTGACAAACATTCTTTCCAGTCCTGTAGAGCTATCAAAGGAAAGACAAGAAGACCTAAAAAGAATCAGCCAGTACATCTCTGGGAAACTGGCCCAAAAAGAAAAGATCAACATGATCTTTATCTGTACCCATAACTCACGCAGAAGTCATATGGGTCAGATATGGGCGCAGGTATTGGCAGAGCATTTTGGGATTGAAGGGGTTAGTACCTATTCAGGTGGCACTGAGGCTACTGCCTTCCACCCCAATGCTGTGTCAGGGCTAGGAAAATCAGGACTGGTCATCTCTTCTGATGAAGCTGATACTAATCCCAGGTATAATGTCTCCTGGAATGAAGAGGGGCCACAGCTAAGTGGAATATTCTCCAAGAAGTTTTCTCATGAAGTGAATCCTCAACAAGGCTTCTTAGCTATTATGGTTTGTTCAAGTGCTGATGAGGCTTGTCCCTTTGTACCAGGAGCGGAAAGTAGGGTAGCCATTCCTTATGATGATCCCAAGGCTTTTGATGGTACATCAAAAGAAGCTGCTAAGTATGAAGAGAGAAGCATTCAGATAGCCAGAGAGCTGGTATGGATGTATCAGCAGATTTAAGGTAACAGCAACATAAATTCTTACAGCAGGGCTTCTTCCTCCCCTTTCCTTATTTCTACACTTTTGATGAAAATCATAAGGTGAAGCCATTTATGTAAGGAATACACCTGATATTCTCCATTTAAACAAGCTAACCCTCAGTTT
>JBCBKZ010000668.1:0-3485 GCA_038520955.1 Bacteroidota bacterium
TCATAGCTAAGTATGTGGGCTACTCCCTACAGTTTGACAAATTCCATATAGAGAAGGACCGGATTTTTGCGCTTAGCCAGGAAGAATCTATAGAGGGAGCTCCACCCAAAAGCAGTACCGCTACCTACTGGGGTGTAGGAGAACTGCTGAATGAGTACCCTGAAATAAGGAAACTCACAAGATATAGCCAGCATGTAGAAGCCCTTGTGATCAGACAGGAAGAGAATTCTCCTTCTGTTTCCGGACTTGAGAATCGCATATTTACCACAGATTCCTCTTTCCTGAGAACATTCACCTTCCCCCTCATTCATGGAGATGCACATACGGCCTTATCGGACCTAAATTCTATGGTGCTTACCGAGTCTGCTGCCAAAAAATATTTTGGGAATACTATCCCGCTTGGAAAGACTCTTAGCATCAGGGTTCCCTGGGGACCTGAAAGAGTGTATGAAATCACAGGGGTGATGAAAGACATCCCTAAACTCTCCAAATTCAAATGTGAGTTTCTCATCACGAACGAGTACAGCATTAGCGCAAAAGAATCCTGGGATGTGCCTGCTTATGGTACGTTTGTCCTCCTGAAGGAAGGTTCAACAGCTACTGAGCTAACTCAAAAACTGGCTAATTCTCCTCAACTTAAGGCCACAGCTAAGGACATTTCCCTTTCTCTGTCTTCTCTCACTAGCGACCAACTCTCCACTACTCAATATTTACTGGTGGCCGTGGGGATATTCGTGGTACTCATTTGCTGGATCAACTATATCAATCAGGTCATTGCCCAATCCTACTGGCGGATCAAAGAGATAGGCATGCAGAGGGTACTTGGCGCTACCCGCTCGCATTTACGCGCACAATTCATAGTAGAATCTACCCTCATATGTATGATCTCCATGATATTGGTGGTGGGAATGTATCTGGGGCTGGAGCCAGCTCTACAAACGCTCACAAATAACCACCTACTCCCTCTGTTCGGAGATCCTACCCTCATAAATCTCCTTTTCCTTATAGTCTTCATCCTGGGACTAACCATAGCGGCCATCATTCCTATGGCTATTCTCTTCTCATCTAATTTTGGGAAGGCCTTACGAGCGGGAGACAGCGCAAAGATCGGAGGAGTAAGTCTGAGAAAAGCCCTGGTCATCGTTCAGTTTTCCATTTCCACTATCCTGATCATCGGCATCTTTGTGGTAAATGGCCAACTGGACTACCTAAATACTAAGGACAAGGGCATCAATATGGAAAGCGTCCTCATTGTGAAATCTCCCATAGCCAAAGCTGACCGATGGGATGCCAAACGGAAAAAGCTGAAGCTCTTTAAGGAGCAGTGTGCGGCACTCCCCTTTGTCACAGAAGTAGCCTCCTCTACTACCGTCCCTAGTGAGGAGTATAGGAATGAGACCTTCCTGAGCATGAAGGGCAGTACTGACAGCTTGCTGGTACACCAAAACGGCGTAGATGATCACTTCTTCCAACTTTATGCTGCCGATTTCCTGGCTGGGCAGGACTTCATTCCCTCTGCCATGTGGAAGAACAGAAAGAGTATCATTCTTAATGAGTCTGCTGCTAAAAGCTTAGGTATACATGATTTTGAGGAGGCCATAGATACGGAAATCGTAGACCATGAATCTGATCAAGCCTATAAACTGGTCGGTTTAGTGAAGGACTACCATAAAACGCCCTTGAAGTATGAGCTGGAACCCATGGCATTTAAGTATAATGATGCCAGAGGCCATATCTCCCTCAAAATCAATCATACAGGCCTGGATGAAGCAGGCATACAGGAGAAACTAACAGCCATTAAGCAGATCTGGAAGCCCCTTTACCAGGAAGCTTACTTTGACTCCTTTTTTCTGGATAAAAGATTTGAGTCCCAAAATCTGGAGGACCAATACTTTGGGAAGCTCTTTGGCTACTTCACCATACTGTCCATCATCATTTCCTGTATTGGCCTATTCGGCATCTCTCTGTTAATCTCCATGAAAAGGCAGCGGGAGGTAAGTGTGAGAAAGGTATTTGGGGCGTCTACAGTAGATATTCTGCTAGTTTTCCTGAAAAACTATATGGGCGTACTCATTACCTCAGTCCTCATCGGCTCCCTTTTGGGATTCTTTCTCATGAATATGTGGCTGGAAGATTACGCTTACCGCATAGGCATAGGCTTTGGGCTTATTTCAAAAGCGTTACCATCACTCATTCTCATATTCCTGTTCACCATTTCTTATCACACCATCAAATCTGCACTGGCTAATCCAGTGGCTAATTTGAGGGGGTAGGATTGCTAGAGATCTATGAAGGAATAAATCCGACAGATTTTCCCCAATCCATATAGGTAAAAGGTCTGTACTCTTTGGTTCCGGCAGGTAGGCATCCTGTTCCTTCTACCACCCGATTCATAAAATTGAACAGCGCCACCACCAAAATAGCATCGTACAGAGCACGTTCACTCCAACCGGCCCCATATACTTTCTCCGCATCTGAGGGAGTTACCTTAGCTGGCTCCAAAGTGAGTTTCTTTGCGTACTTCAGGATGGGTTTAAGCTTATCATCTACTGGGGCAGCGTCTACATCTTCAAGTAACTTTTCAAACACAGCCTCATCCATGTCGTAGGCTTTAGCAATACCCACATGAGCATTGAAACAATACTTACAGGCGTTAAGGCCGGATACGTAAGCAGCGATTAACTCTCTTTCTCCGATAGTCAAAGGAGAATCCTCCCTAAGTACTACATCATGTAAGGCCAGTAAAGGAGCTGTGCCATGTGGGAATTTGGTAAAGACATCCCCTAATGCAGGAGGATCAGGTAATCCGCTAAATTTTGTATTCATATTTATTCCTGTTCGTTATAATTGATTTTCGTCTCCATATGTACCAATAAAGGTAATCATTACAAACGCCAGGAAAGCTTGTCGTAATGATGCTGTGATAATGGTGGCTGTTTTTTGGAAGATAGCTGTTGGGAGCTTCGAGCAAAGTCGATACTTCGGATTTGGAAAGAACAACGGGAAGCTTTTCACTTTTCCTAAGCTGCCGTGCAAAATCGAGCTTTACGGTTCTACGAATGAGTTCTCTGTAAAAAAGCCGTATGGTCGTAGCATAGGCCTTGACAGAAGCATATGGAAAACCGCACGGTTTCAGCTTTCCATGACTTCAATCCCGAATATCGTTTTCAGACAACTTTTCGATATCCACTCCATTAACATGAGGTAGAAAGGGCATCAAGATGGATTTATATGTTTTGATGGACCTTTGAGAATATCACTTTAGTCCAATGATTTAGAGAAATGATTCACATAACCCAATAATATAATACACATTATTAAATATTCTTTCAATACAAATAGTATACAAGTTAATTGAGATTCTTGGACAAGAATATGGGGTAAAGAGGTATATTACATTTACAATAATGTTGGGCTCAATACAAAAATGACGAAATAGAACATGACTCAAGAATGGTTTGAAATGCTCGATTTGAGAAAAAAGA
>JBCBKZ010000669.1:0-3480 GCA_038520955.1 Bacteroidota bacterium
CTTACATACATAGTCTACATTCTGATGAGCAGGCGATTTATATCAGATTAGCGTTAAATAATAGAGGTAGATTACCCTATGCTTTAGGGAATATTCAGGTAGAACATGTAGGGACAGAACTGGTCAACAGAACATTCAATTCCAGGAAGCAAAAACTGGATTTGCTGGACCTGGATATGCCGGGAGAAGTAGCTGCCAAAACTACGGCTGACCTTTTCATAGCCATCCCGGCGGATATCATTCCTTATACCAATAAAAACAGCAGCCTTATCATAAAGATTCTCCCCTCCACAGGAATAGGAGGATTCAAACTACAGCTTCCGGGCAAATTTTTCATGAATCTGAATAACATATGAACAGAGCTTTGTTATTCCTTGGAATCCTGCTCTCCTATTTCTCTACCAAAAGTCAAATCAGACATACCAAAGGCATACAAACCTTTGCTTTGGGTATGAGCATTTCTCCAACAGAAGAGGGAGTAGCCTATCAGGCTTCTTACCTCCACTTTCTCAACCGACAGCAGTCTCTGGAAGCACAGCTTAGCTATGAAACCCTCCTCATCAGTCAGGAAAGAGATAGGCAGTTCTATGAAAATGTGAATGTGCCAGGATCGCCACAAGATGAATTAGTGCTTGGAACCTACACCCAGAAAGATCTGGCTAAACTCAGAGGATACTACCTATCCGTGAATTATGGCCAACTTCTATTTGACCTAAATGACCGACTTTACTTTCACGGGATTACGGGCCTAAAAGCAGGATTCGAAGAGCTGCTTTCTGGAGAATCTGAAGTAGAAATAGTTGGAGGAGTTAGTCTGGGACCAGAGGTAGCTATCTACCTAGCTCCTAGTATGGGAATAGCCCTCAGAGGTACAGGAAGTTATTTGTTAGGTGCACACCAACCTCTTAGATGGTTGGCAGGTGGTTCACTCATTTTGGGATTCTGAGAAAAGGAAATATGCAGAAGATATTCACCGTCCTCATCTTAATCTTGCTGATATTTCTTGCTTGTGAGCCGGAAGAAGTCTTACCTGAATTTGAGGCAGACTTCGTGATGAGTGCTGAAACCATAGAGGTGGGAGATACCATTGCCTTTGGGGAGAAAGTACAGGGCTTCCCAGCTTCTTTTAGATGGCTTTTTGAGGGTGGTCAACCCAGTATTTCAAACGAAAAGAAACAAACTGTTTCCTACCGAAGTAAGGGTACTTTTAAGGTAACCCTCTGGGTAGAAAGTGAGGACGCCAGAGAAGATTCTGTAGTCAAAGAAATTACTGTTACAGAAGGCCTGAAAGCTCAATTCACTGCTCCGAAAACCATCATCCGGCAAGACTCAAGCCTTACCTTCTCAGATCAATCCACCGGTGATCCTGAAAGCTGGTCATGGTTTTTTGAAGGAGGAGAACCCATTACTTCTTCTGAGCAAAACCCTACCATTCTTTATCCGGATACAGGTATATTTAGCGTAAGCCTGGTAATAGGCAAAGGAGGTATACTAGATAGCGTAAGTTGGCAAAACTATATTCAGGTGGTTGATGATACTACTACCATTTCTCCTCCAAATGACTCCCTCACCTTCCCTACCGTAAACTGCGATGCCACCAATACCAGTGGCTTAGCTCCTCTGGAAGTCTTCTTTATTGGGGTAGCCACAGACCCTAATGGAAACGACAATGAGATCACTTATAACTGGGATTTTAAGGATGGAAATACGGCAACTGGAAACAAGACCAGCCATATTTTCACAGAAACAGGAAGTTATAATGTAGAACTAACCGTGATGGATGCGGAGGGGAATGAAGTCAA
Organism: Bacteroidota bacterium; assembly: GCA_038520955.1. Lineage (GTDB taxonomy): Bacteria > Bacteroidota > Bacteroidia > J057 > J057 > JBCBKZ01. The sequence goes on from JBCBKZ010000669.1 coordinate 1,803, forward strand.
CTGCGAGGAAATTCTCATAGAAGTTAAACCAAGACCTGGTGCCCCTACTGTGAGTTGTAGCGCTAACCCTGAAAGTGGTCCTGCCCCACTTAATGTAAATTTCTCAGTAGCAGCGACTGATCCTGATGGAGATCCTTTACAATACTTCTGGGACTTCGGAGATGGAGATACTACCTCTGCTCAGAACCCAACCCATACCTATTCTATTCCTGGAGAATATGAGGCAGAAATCACCGTAATGGATGAAGATGGATTAGTTTCCAGCTGTAAGAAGGTCATTTCTGTCAATGAGAATAACCTACCTCCATCTCTCAATTGTAGCATAACGCCTACTACAGGATCGGCCCCTCTAAGCATAGAAGCTATGGCCATAGCTGAAGACCCTGATGGAGATGATGAAGCCATGACCTATCTATGGACGTTTGGAATACTTGACAGTAGTACCTCTTCCACGGCCAACTTCACTTTTGACTCAGCGGGGATTTATCAAGTCAAGTTAACTGTAACAGATGAAGCGGGAATGACCAATAGCTGTGAAGAGACTATCACAGTCTCAGGTCTGGAAAATCAGCGTCCAATGGCTAGCTGTGAAGCTACTCCTACTACAGGAGAAGCGCCTCTTACGGTAAACTTTACTGGCGGAGGACAGGATACTGATGGAAGTATTGAATCCTACAGCTGGAACTTCGGAGATGAATCTCCCCTCAGCCAACTACAAAATCCCACTCATGAGTACACCACTGAAGGAACTTTCACAGCCAGTTTAGTAGTGGAAGACAATCAAGGTGCGAAAGATACTTGTATCAAGATTATCACCGTCTCCTCTAATGTTTGTCCTCAAGCTCAACTACAGGTCAGTCCCCTTTCTGGAGAAAGTCCTTTAGAAGTTAACTTCAGTGGCGCGCTCTCCACAGATTCTGATGGGACCATCACCTTATACCTTTGGGACTTTGGAGATGGCAACACGGCTGAAGGAGAAACAGCTACCCATATTTATCAAACAGATGGGCAGTTCACAGCTACCCTCACGGTTACCGATAATGAAGGTTGCCAAAAATCTACCTTTGTAACCATCAATGTAGGCTCAAACAACATCTGTCCGCAGGCAGTCATGGTTACCAATAATCAGGCTGGTACCGCTCCCCTAAGTATCATCTTTGATGGGACTTCTTCTACGGATGCAGATGGATTGATCACCTCCTTTGTGTGGAGATTTGGTGATGGAGATACTGCAGCAGGACCAGATGTATCTCACACATATGAGAGCGCCGGAACTTTTACAGCCATACTTGAAATCACGGATGATGGGGGATGCCAGGTTAGCGATAGCTTAGTCATTACAGTTAGTTCACCGCCAAGTCCACCTACGGTTAACTGCTCTGCCAGTCCGGAAAGTGGAACTGCTCCCCTTGAAGTAAGCTTATCGGCTTCTGGGATAGATAGTGATGGCTTTATTGTCTCCTACAATTGGGACTTTGGAGATGGCACTTCTGGTTCAGGGGAAAATCTAACCCACACTTATGAAGAAGGAACTTATATAGCTCAGGTCATAGTCACAGATAATGATGGCTTGTCAGATACCTGTGTGGCATTCATAGCAGTGGGAGCCGCTCCTAACCAACCACCAAGCGTGAGCTGTAATGCTTCTGTTCTGACAGGATCTCCACCATTGACTATT
>JBCBKZ010000066.1:0-13416 GCA_038520955.1 Bacteroidota bacterium
TATTCCCTATACGGGGATTTTAGGAAAAAGGATAGATTAAGAGCTCTTTACTTTCTGCTTCTATGGAGCTTTTTACTATGGCCAAAGTGTCTTCTGCTGCTTTCTCCACACTCTCATCTAGCCCCATTTTTTGGAGAAAGAAATACCTGATAAACTGACTGGAAAACACATCTCCAGTACCGCCAAAGTTTTGAGATAGCTTCTCATGCCAATGGGTGAAAGAGCTATCACGATGGGTAACGCTTATCCCTATTTGCCCATCTCCTGACAAGCTAGTAATGATGGTAGATAGATTCGGGAATCTATCCCTGAATGCCGTTATAAAGGCTTGTTCAGTATGATCTTCCTCTGTCGATAAGCCAGAAAGGAGCTTGACTTCTGTCAGGTTGGGCGTACTCCAGTCTGCTATGCTTAGCAACTTGGGCCACGCCTGAATGATTTCTTCCGGGACATATCTTCTGTCATGATCTCCACTGACAGGATCTACCAGAATATGGTCTATGATGTGTTTGTGCTCTTCAATGCATTCCAGGAGAATATCCACCTGCTCAGGTTTACCTAGATAGCCGATGAAGAGAATCAGCCTTTGGTTAAACTGCTGGGCATGTCGGAACGTAGCCTTCAACAATTCTTCGAAGGGAATCTCAAATTTGAAGACTGCATCCAGATTGGTTAAGCCACTTAGCATGAGAGAGGGAACCGGAAGTAGATGACTACCCAATAAACTCAACGCAGCCTTACTGCTGGCAGTCCTGTGAACTGCATAGCTATGCACACATAATACTTTCAGATTTGGAGTTTTACCCATAAGACAAGTCCAGTAGGACAAATATGGGAAAAGGTAAGTTCAAATATGGATTTAGAAAGGATTTTTTGTGTGATCCATTCTGGATCAATTGAAATGGGAATGGATTCAATAATAATGGAACCCCTTCAGGGTTCATGAAAGAGCCATTTCACCCAACTAACGGATTCTTCTAATCACGAAGTTATCCCCCTATTCTAATTACTCTGGAATATACTCATAACCCAGAATGAGTCAAACTCAACAGATAATAAGGACCTCTTAAAATCAGAAAGCGGATCGAGAATTACTTCCCAATCCGCATTATATGTGATAAGCTTTTTAAACTTACTTTTAAGCTTCTACTTAAACTTCCATCTAGGCTTCCGCTCCTTCACTTCTCTTCAATAGGTCTAGAGAAATAGGACTCGCTACAAAGATGGAAGAATAGGTTCCTACGACTATCCCTATCATGATAGCAAAGATGAATCCTTTGATCACATCTCCTCCCCAAATAAACAGGATCAGGGCCGTCAAGAAGGTAGTTACCGAAGTAATCAAGGTACGGCTGATGGTCTGGTCTATAGAGATATTGAAGATGTCAGAAAGTCTGCTGGACTTCATCTCACCCAGGTTCTCACGGATACGGTCAAATACTACCACGGTATCGTTAATGGAATAACCTATGATGGTCAGTAGGGCCGCAATCAGTGCCTGGTTGATTTCCAGGTTGAAAGACAGATCCAGTTGACTTAGTAGAGAGAATATCCCCAGTACGATGATCACATCATGGAAGATGGCCGCAATGGCACCTGCACTGTACTGCCACTTTCTGAAACGGATCAGAATGTAGAAGAATATGATCAGCAGTGAACCTATTACGGAAAGGTAAGCGGCCTGTCTAATATCACTCGCTACCGTAGGACCTACGTCAGAAGCTGAGATCACATTGATGGTATAATCACCGAAGTTGTTTTCCAGTCCTCCCAGCATGATTTGCTGAACCTTATCAGTAGCTTCCCTGTCTGTAACCAGGTAAGAAGATGTTACCATCAGCTGGTTGTCAGAACTCAGGGTCTTAATCTGAGGGGCATCTGACTCAAATACAGCTGTCAGATCAGAACGAACCTGCTCTACATCTGCATCAGAAAGATCAGCTGGTAAATCATCTTGTAAGAATTCAATCACAAACTGTCTACCTCCTTTGAAGTCAACTCCTGTTTTGAATCCTTGTGTGAGGAAGGAAACGATACTGGCACCAATCAAGACTAGTGAGACCATGTAGAAAATACGCTTGCGGTTTACCATGTTCAGCTTCAGCTTATCAAACAGACCAGTAGTAAAGCTAAATCCGAAGGTGATAGAGTCTTTTCCTTTGTTGGCGTAGAAGTCCAGGATCAGACGGGTAATGATCAGAGCAGATACCAGAGAGGTAATGATACCGATCATCAAAGATACGGCGAAACCTCTAATAGGACCCACACCAAATGCATATAGGACTACACCTGTCAGGAAGGTGGTAATGTTACCATCCATTACGGAAGACAGGGCGTTTTGGAAACCAGCCTTAATACTGGCTTTTAAGGTTTTATCCTTAGCTAATTCCTCACGTATTCGTTCAAAGATCAGTACGTTGGCATCTACCGACATACCCACGATCAGGATAACGGCTGCCAAACCGGGTAGGGTAAGTACGATGGTAAAGGCTGCAGAACAGCCCAGGATAAAGATCATGTTCGCGATCAAGGCCAGGTTGGCTATCAGACCTGATTTAGCATAGTAGAATGCCATAAAGATCAGGGTGATGATAAATGCTCCTATGAAGGAGTAAATCCCAGAACGAATGTTTTGCTTACCCAAAGTAGGTCCTACCGTTTCCTCACCCTGAATACGGGCAGGTACAGGAAGCTGACCTGCTTTCAGTACGTTGGCCAGGTCTTGTGCTTCATCTATGGAGAATCCCCCTTGAATGGTAGATCTACCCCCAGATATAGCTGAGTTTACTACCGGGAAGGAGTAGGCATAATCATCCAGTAGAATGGCTACGTGTCTTCCTACGTTTGCTTCCGTAATTCTCTTCCACTCCTGTGCACCTTCAATGTTCATGGCCATGTCTACAATAGGCTGCCCACGCTCATCAAAGTTCAGACTGGCGTTACTTACTACTTCACCTCCTAGCGTAGGTTCATCATCAGGATTGGTTTTGATAGCAATCATTCTGAAGATGTCAGTAGGATTTTCCAGCTCGTCATTAATGGGCTTAAATTCCCACACAAAACGCATATCATCAGGAATGGTGTTTACCACCTCGTCCATATTTAAGAACTTATTGATGGCAGCTGTATCAGAAGCACGGGCAGAACCAACAACAGGATTGGTCGTTCTTGGGTCCATAGCCTGGAAGTTAGGCTGAGCCAATAGAGCGAAAAGAGGATTCTCTCTTCTGAACTTAGCTCTTTGTTCTTCTATTTCTTCATCTGACAGCTCAGTATCCGCTCCCAGAGAATCATCTGATAAGGCTTCATCCAAAGAAGAGAAAGAATCTGCTTCGGCAATAGAATCAGCAGTTTCCACATTCTCGGCTATTTCTTCCACCTCTTCAGCTATGCTATCAACAGCAGTAGTATCCACCTCTTGGGTGATCCCCATGATCTGCTTAAGCTTTTCGTTTACATTAACAAGTATCGGGAAGGCTTCCTGTACAGGGTGAGTTTCCCAGAACTCCAGACGGGCAGTACTTCTCAGTAGCTTACGCACACGCTCAGGATCTTTTACACCAGGAAGTTCCAGGAGAATTCTTCCGGTACTCTCCTGCTTCTGTAGGTTAGGAGATACCACCCCGAACTGGTCAATACGCGTACGGATGATGTTAAAGGTCCTGTCGATAGCAGACTCAGATTCCTTATTCAGGAAGTCTACTACTTCTGCTTCTGGCGTACCTGTGTTGATGCCTCTATCCGGGTCAGCGAAAATGGCTCCCAGATTAGCATTAGGATCTTTTTGCTTTAGCTCTGATACAAATAGAGGTACAAAAGCTTGTTGTGCTGTTTGCTGCTGTGTGAGGGCATCCTGGATCGCACTATTGAAGATCTCGTCTTCAGGGTTACCTGCCAGCTGACGTATCACACTTTCTACCCCTACTTCCAGGGTAACAAACATTCCCCCTTGTAAGTCCAGTCCCAGTGTAAAAGAATTATCAATAGCCTTCTGGTAAGTCTGCTGAAATTCTTTATCGTCTCTAATAGTTTCGTATTCCTTCACTACGGAAGAATCTGCGTAGTCCCAATCAGCGGGGGCTTTGATCGAAGTTATGTCCTCATAGGCCTCTCTGGCTGAGGAGATCTTGCTGTCATAGCTGTACTGTATGTAGGTGTAGTACAGGTTATAGGCACATATAGCCGTAAAGATGACCAACAAGAAAATGATGGTGTTCTTATTTCTCATTATGATTTTTGTAAATGAAAATGAATAAAAAGCATCATACCTGAAAAAGTCATTTCAGGTAGCGAGATGCATGGGAAGTAAGAGGGATTGCTAGGGAGCTCTTGGGGAGAGCTGGTAGGAAAAGGCTTGACGAACCAACAATAGAGGTTCTTCCACCCAAACTACTTTAGCGATAACTGAAGGGAGATCCTGAAATAAAACGATAGGTGCCTTTTGGAAGCTTACCACAGATCTCATGAGAGACCAGTAGTTTTCTGCAGCTACCTGAGTAGAATTCCGTACCTCTACTTCCTGAATGATGCGAAAATAATGGTGGTAAAAGCTCATCTTGTCGATCTTCCAGAGGAATAGCATAAGTACCCCTGACCAGGAGATCAGAAACAATTTTTTGAGGAAATATGGTAGACGAGATAATTCCATTTTTTCGAGTTGGCAAATATAGATATATATTTGAGAATTCTCAATCCATGAAAAGGGCCTTTTTTAGTAAAAATTGAAAGAATTCCGAATCATATGAATTGGAAGCGTAAACTTCATGAAGTCATATTCGAGGCAGACACACCTGCCGGAAAGGCCTTTGATTTGATTTTGCTCCTGATGATTGTCCTCAGTGTTCTGGTGGTCATCCTGGAGAGTGTGGACTTTATCAATAAGCGATTTAGTCAAACCTTCTTTATCCTGGAATGGGTATTCACCATTCTTTTTAGCATAGAATACATTCTGAGAATAGTAAGTGTGGGGAAACCCTGGAAGTATATCACCAGTTTTTATGGGATAGTGGATCTCTTTTCCATTCTCCCTACTTATCTGAGTCTATTCTTTGTGGGGACGCACTACCTGATCACCATACGGGCATTACGCTTATTGCGTATTTTCAGGATACTCAAGCTAGGAAACTACCTGACGGAGTCACGTGTCCTATTGAGTGCCCTTAAGGCTAGTCAACAAAAGATCACGGTCTTTTTAGTAGCAGTTATGACCATAGTATTGATCGTAGGAGCAGGCATGTATTTAGTAGAAGGAGGGGAAGATAGTGGATTTGATAGCATCCCCAGGAGTATGTATTGGGCCATAGTTACGGTAACCACAGTTGGATATGGAGACATTACCCCTTCTACGACCCTGGGCCAATTTCTATCTGCCATCTTAATGGTAATGGGTTATGGGATATTGGCCGTGCCTACGGGAATTATCTCTTCAGAATTGACCCAAATTCAGGCTAAGGGGGAGCAGGGCTATAATACACAGTCTTGTCCTAGCTGTAGCAGAGAAGGGCATGATAATGATGCTACTCATTGCAAATATTGCGGATCTGAATTATAATGTTGTTTGAATGTGTATTTAGGCTTTATCTTTTGAAAAAGCTGTTTTACTTTTATGTCATAAAGGTTAAGGCAAGTTTCAGTCTATAGCATCCATGTCTTTAAAGAATCTAACACCCTTTCGAATACTACTGGTTGAAAACAATCCCTCTGATATCTTGCTATTCAGAGAGGCGTTTTCAGAAACTTCTTACAGGGTACAGGTAGATGCAGTCAATGGAGGAGAGGAGTTGATGAACATCCTTTCTGCTCAAACCAAGTCAGAAGCACAGCCTAATCTCATCATCCTTGATTTGAACATGCCTAAAGAAAACGGGCAAGAGGTTCTTGTTAAGCTGAAAGATAATCCTGAAACCAGGAACATCCCCGTCATCATATTCACCACCTCAGAGGCCATGAGCGATGTAAAGGCCTGCTACGGAACCTACGCAAATGGGTATATCGTGAAACCGATGGATTATAAGAAGTATGTGCAGATCGTACAGGTGGTAGGAGCTTACTGGATAGGCACCAATGTCTCTGAAAATTGGAACCCCAATAAAGATGACATAATCAACTAGTCTATTTGTGTAGCTATTTTCTTCGCACTCTTTTCAGCCGGTAAGGTAAAGTAGAAGGTGGTTCCCTGTCCCACAGCAGACCTTAACCACATTTTTCCCTTATGGATCTCCACGATCTTTTTACAAAGGGCAAGTCCCATTCCTAAGCCGGGGCTATCCTTCTTATTAAACTTCCTGAAGATGAGGAAGACTTCTTCGTATAATTCGGGACTTATGCCTATCCCGTTATCTTCCACAGCAAATACAAACCTGTCATTCTCCTCATCAAGAGAATGAGTTACAGTGATAATGGGATTTTCCTTCCCTCTAAACTTGATGGCATTCTCCAGCATATTCCTAAACAAACGGATCATCTGGATCCTGTCTGCCCAAATGCTGGGAAGGGAAAAGTAGTGAACCTTGGCGTTATTAGAATGGATCTGGAATTCAAGGCCAGAAATGACCTCTTTCATGATCTCATTAAGATCCACAAAAATGGGCTGGTACTGATTCTTACCGCTAAGGGAATAAATCAGTAAAGCATCTATCAGGTCCTTCATCCTTTCTGCCTGAATCTTTATTTTCTCAGAGGTCTCTTCAGGACTCTTGGGAGGATTATTGAGAAGTTGGGTGATTTGGTTTAGAGGCGCTTTCAAGTCTGTGGAAGCTACCTTGGAGAAATGTTCCATCTCAAAGTCTCTGGACTCAAGCTTTTTCTCTAGTTGGTCATGCTCAAAAACCAGATTTCTCAGCTCTGCTTCCAGTCTCTTCTCCTTTTCTATTTTCTGGAAGTAAAAGGTGGCCAGGCTACTTCCTTTTCTGTAGTCATGATGCTGAACTACTCTTCCCCTTAGCCACATAATTTGGTTATTAGGCTTGGTAAGCCTTACTTCTAGTACCCTGCTTTCATCATTTTGTAGGTTATTTCTGGACTGTTTAATGAGTTCCTGATCATCCGGGATGAAGAGTTCTATCAGTTTCTTTTGATCTATGAGGCTTTCAAGTTCGTATTGAGTAAACTCTGAAAAAGTCCGGTTTGCATATACAATTCTTCCATCTGGACCTACCTGAACCACACCGTCATTTTGGGAGTCCATAAGCTCCTTGACAGAATTATCTCTCTTGATGACATATTCAAACTGATGCCTGGTGTATGAGGACAAAAAGTAGTACACCATGCTCGCAAAGGCATATATGTAGATATAGCGCTTGGTGTCTGGAGGTAAATCTGCTCCCATGAGAAAACTCCCCACCGTAAAGGCCAGCATAAGACTCAGGTAGATAACCAGGTCCCTGTTACTATCATAAATCAACCCGGTAAATATGGTATAGACCGTGAGAAAGAGTACACTGTATATGGAGAATTGGGAATAGAATAGCTGAAGAAAAATACAGACAGCCCCCAGAAGAATGAGTCCTATGATGTACTTCTTGATGTGTAACTTGAAATTGGGGAGAATCTGATCAAGTAAGAAGATGGTAGCTGCAAACACAAAGCAGAGAACCATCAAAAGCGTGTGGAAAAATTCTTGCTGAAGAAACCTGCCAAGATCCCAGTAGGAAATGAAATTCCATACGGGAATGAAGATGAGGAGTAGTTTTTCTAATCCTAACTTCTGCAACCATGGATAATCCTGACTATCTGACATTCTTAACTCACAAATTTGGGTCTACAAAGAGCCTTTTCTGAATGCTTAACGAAAAACTATCTTCTTTATATGAAAAATTCACCTGATAGAGTGAAAACCACGGAAAAGTGATAGCTTTGCCGGATGAAACAGAAGGTACTAATTGTAGACTTCGGATCGCAATATACGCAATTAATCGCCAGGAGAGTACGAGAAAATAACGTCTTTTGTGAAATCATCCCCTATACAAAGTTTACGGAACTGACTGAGGACCTGGGAGGAGTGATACTATCAGGAGGCCCCAGTTCAGTTAATGAGGCCGATGCACCGGACATAGGATTTGACCACTTTATCGGAAAAATCCCTGTGTTGGGGATTTGTTATGGCGCTCAGCTAATAGCCAAAAAGTTTGAGGGAGAAGTGGCTACCAGTGATCACCGTGAGTATGGTAGAGCTGAGTTACTGCCTCAAAAGACCAATGAACTTTTTGACGGTTTGGGGAAAGAGTCACAGGTTTGGATGAGCCATGGAGATACCATCACACGCTTACCAGATGCTTTCCACCTCATTGCCAGTACCCAATCTATTCATGTAGCGGCCTTTCAGCATGATGAGCTTCCTGTCTACTGCCTACAGTTCCACCCCGAGGTAACGCATACGCTTGAAGGCTCAGAAATCATCGGAAACTTTCTCACCAAAGTATGTGGACTGACACCAGACTGGACGCCAGCAGCTTTCATAGAGAGTACAGTAGGCGCTTTAAAAGATGAGTTAGGAGGAGAGAATGTGATCTGTGGCCTGTCAGGAGGAGTAGACTCCACAGTGGCCGCTGTGCTGATCCAAAAAGCCATAGGAGACAGGCTTACCTGTATCTTCGTGGACAATGGTCTGCTGAGAAAAAATGAGTTCCAGGACGTATTGGAACAATATGTGCAGTTAGGCTTGAGGGTAATAGGGGTGGACGCCCGCAAACAGTTTCTCTCTGCCTTGGCAGGGGTTTCTGACCCGGAACAAAAGAGGAAGATTATCGGTAAGGTATTCATAGACGTATTTCAGGAGGAAGCCCATAAACTGGAAGAGGTAAGCTACCTCGCACAAGGGACTATCTATCCTGATGTAATAGAAAGTGTTTCTGTAAAGGGACCTTCAGCTACTATTAAGTCTCACCACAATGTTGGCGGGCTTCCAGATACCATGAAACTCAAGGTAGTGGAACCGCTCAGGGCTTTATTCAAAGATGAAGTAAGAAAAGTAGGTAGAGACATGGGCCTCAGCCACCAGTTTATAGGTAGGCATCCCTTCCCAGGACCCGGTTTAGCCATTAGAATTTTGGGAGAAATTTCAGAAGAAAGAGTGACCCTTCTACAAGAAGCGGATCATATTTTTATAAATGGTCTGAAAGAATTTGGATTATATGACAGCGTTTGGCAGGCATTTGTAGTCCTTTTACCAGTGTCTTCTGTAGGGGTCATGGGAGATGAGCGTACTTATGAGAATGTAGTGGCCTTACGTTCAGTAGGGAGCGTAGATGGAATGACGGCAGATTGGTCTCGTTTACCCTATGACTTTTTAGCCGAAATCTCGAATCGGATTATCAATCAGGTTAGGGGGATTAACAGGGTGGTATACGACATTAGTTCCAAGCCTCCTGCTACCATAGAATGGGAATAATATAGGATTTGTATATTTGGAAACTTTCAAATACGAAACAAACAGTATGAAATTGGAAATCTATACGCATTATATTCATAAGCTTATGTATAGGTTGCTTTTGCTAGCTACCGCCATTAGTGTAGCTTCTTGTGGCATACTCAAGCCACAGTCCAGTGTGCCACCGAGAGATCTGGTGGCGCAAAATCTCATCAGCCAGGGGAAGACCAACATGAAAGAGAAGCGCTTTCGACAAGCAGCCCTCATGTTTGAGGAGGCCTCTTTCCGGGATTTCCATCAGGCTACTACTGCTTCAGTATACCTGTCAGGTTTGGCATATTTCTATGCAGGAGATAATTATCGTGCATTAGAAAAATTTGAGACTATCATCCGGGATTTCTCTAAGTCCAGATATGTAGAGGATGCCATCTATCACAGGGCATTGATCAGAGTGAGTAGTTTTGATGAGCTGGAGAAAATCACTGGCTTGGATAACCTGCTGGACCAAGCCAGGTTTGCCAGAGATCCAGGGCTGGCCAGGGATGCAGATAATGCAGTAAAAGAACATTTGTTCTACAGGCTCAAGCCGGATTTCCTAAACAGATACTACCAGCAGGTAGACCAGCAGTATAGGGACATTGTCCTGGAAGCGCTGGCATATCAGCTAAGTGAGACTGGAAGGTTGGCAGAAGCCCAGGGATTGGTACAGCAATTCCAGGCTGATGGAGGAAAGATGAACTCCTTTCTGGAAGGCTTTCTAAGCAGTTCTTCAGCAGGATTCAAGGAAGATGATACCTACCGTATAGGGGTGATGCTTCCGCTTCAGCTGCATGAATTTACGGGCTCATTCTCCTCAGAAATCCCAGAAGATGGAAAAGAAGCACTGGATTTCTTTGAAGGCTTTGACCTGGCTATAAAGGACTTTGAGTCTGCCACAGGCAAAAAAGTATTCCTGAAGGTACTGGATACCAGAGGAGATACTTTTGAGGTCAAGTACCGTTTAAGAAGCCTGGAGGTGTTTTATCCGGACCTCATCGTAGGGGCGTTAGACAGAGCTGGCCAGCCGGACGTTACCCAGATGATTTCTGCCTGGACAGAAGAGCGTAACATTCCTATGCTGATTCCTTACCTCCCTTTCCAGGAGCTCATAGAAAACAAGAGTAATACGTTTCTGGCTCACCCTTCTATCTATACCCAGGGAGCCATGATGGCCCAATTCGCCTTTGACAGCCTTGGAGTAAGAAACTCCCTGATATGGACGGATCTCACCAAATATACAGAGCAGTTGTCCCAGGGCTATTCTGATAAAATGCTCAGCCTGGGAGGGACTTCTACCCGAATTGAAATTATAGGAGATTTCAGGGAGAAAGATACCCGGGAGGAAATCGTAGAAATGGTAGAGCAGTTGTCTCAGGAGTTTTTTGACTCCTGGTATATCCCTATCACCTCGGAGGAAGAAAAGGCAGGGCTCATACTTGCTGAGCTTAACAGAAATCCTATGAATGATTCTGTGAAAGTATTAGGTTCTCCTCAATGGTATACCCGATACAATAGCATAGACAGAGAGCTAAAGGAGAGTTTTGAACTACACTTTACGGCTTCCAGTTTCCTTTCTACAGATGAGAATGCCTATACAGATCTGTACAGAAAGTATCTCACAGGATATGCCATGCCACCTAATGACTGGGTGATTCAGGGGTATGATCTGGGAAGGTATCTGGCTAACCTGATTGAGACGCATAAGGGAACAGAGATGTCCCTGAAGAACCACTTCATGAGTGCGCCAAAATACGACGGACTCCATATAGACTATGAGTTCACTAATCAGTTTGGGAATCAGTGCGTAAATATCGGGAAGTTTGAAGATGGAGGAGTGAGAAAGGTCTTCACCCAATGCCCCCCTGAGGTTGACCCTACGGCTTTAGAGGATGATTTCTTCAAGGAGGAAAAGGAGTAAGAACATTTGCTAAAAATATAGGGCAGCTTCTCCATGAAGGCTGCCCTGCTTTATGTATGAAGAAAAGGAAACAACTATACAAGCATATCTTCTATCCATCTTCTATAAGATAAATAGGCCTCAGGAGATTTCCCCATTCTGGCTACCATTTGAATTTTCTCCTCATTTTTTACGCCCATTTTTTGCTCAAACTTAAGGCGTAAGATGTCCATCTCTTTGTATTCCTGAAGCACCTGACTGAGAGGATGTAAAGAGTAGCCTAATTGGTAAGAGGCTAGTTGCAAACGTGCGTATTCCATCCCGGCAAGAAGCCAATCTTGAAAGGTATTTGAAGAAGTTTTCACCGTAACTATTCCCTTGGTTTGTATGACTTTATTATAGTGAGACTTAAGAGAGTACTTATTCATATTTTTTGCATGCCATTTTTCCTCCTTCAGTCCTTTTAGTTGCCTTTCGGCTATCCATTTCTTAATACCTGATACCCCGGCCCCAGGCAGGTTAATTCCATCACGCTCTTTTTCAATGCGATCATCGTTTTCTCTGAACCACTTCCTGGATTCCTCGTGAGCGCTGTAAGTATAAGTTTCCACCTCCATACCTTCAGCTAGTATGGGCAGGAGCTGATCCAGCCTGGATGGTTCATTCACCAAGTTTATTTCCGTAGATACAGGAGCTACCAGTTCCATGATCCGATCAAAATCCTCATTAAGCACCTCTTCATCAAGGTACATCAATCGGGAGGTACGTCGGACAAATAGTTGGTCAGCTAAAGGATTCTTCTTAACCCCAGACTGCTTAGAGAAACTTAGGCTGGCAACTGGCGCCTTTCCTATGGATGCCAGTTCGTAGCTATCATGTCCTTCCGGGAAAAGGGTAATATGGGTTTCAAATCCTATCTCAGCCATACCTATTTTGCAACATGTCAGGAAGCATCCACATCCTATATGAATTTGTCGGGTGGTAGGGTCAGTGTTGGTAAGCAGCCTGCTTTCATCCACATAGAACAGCATTTCCGTATCTGAAATCAGTAGAAATTTCCACGCCTGGGTATTGTGCGGATTGGGGGCATTAAGTCCATAAGCGATGGCTTTTAAGACAGCTTGTTCAAACTTTTCGGGAAGCACCCTTTTGATACTCTTGTTATTTTCCGTCTCCTTGTCTTCACCGAGAGATAAAAACACGGAAGCTGCCACCAGACTTCCTGCTCCATAGATAAATCCTCTTCGTTTCATCTTGTCCGTAATTAAAATGTGAATGAATACCCCATACTGCTGTTGAAGAAAAAGGGGGTGTTTCCTAATCCTATTTCTCTTGCTTGGTGAATCTCCTCATTACCTGTCAATGGGTTAAGGTAGATGAGTTGGTCCTCAGGTAGGGAAGAGCTCAATCTAGGCCACCAACGTAGATTAGGAACCAGCATGATTCCTTTAAGGAAGCTGTTGTGATTCTTAAAGGGAAGCCAGTTCAGGTATAGGCCCAGGCCCAAAGTAAAGGTGGTATAGTCACCCAGCGGAGGTCCTCCTCCATTACTTCCCCCTTCCGGGAATAGTTCAAAAGAATGCCATTTAGGCTCTACCCGGATGTTTAGCCAGTCATTGATCCTATATCCTACCCCAAAACCTGTGGTCCAGGGAATATTTACTTCTAATCCCTGCTCCTTTTCCGGGCCTTCTTCCAATTGGCTGTTTGATAGAAATAATGAAACGCCGTGAGAGTACTCAAAAACAAATCGTTTAACAAACAGATTCCCTTCAACATTAAACCCCTCCTGGATTACCTGGCCTATGCCGAAGACGACATTCACTCGTGTGGGAGTTTGGTTTGATTGGGCAGGTAGCAGGTGAAAGGAAAGGACCAGTGTTAGAATAAAGCCTATTCTCATGATATAAGGTTGAATTACTTATAATCACTAAGATTAGCGTCTTTGGGAAATTCAGAAAGGACAATTGTCTATTTCTTTTGGTCGGCTATTTTTTTTCTGATCCTGCTTAAATGGCGTGGCGCAATACCTAACATGGAGGCAATGTATTTTTGAGGAATTTCGCGGGCATGAAGTGGATACTTTTGCAGGAAATCTAAATACCGTTTTTCA
>JBCBKZ010000670.1:0-3479 GCA_038520955.1 Bacteroidota bacterium
TATCCCTTATGAGAAACTTATTTTGGAGATGGACTTCATTAATGAGCAGGATACTCGTAAGGAATACCGTCCTCTAATAAAGTCTCAAAAAAGATATTCTGTTTTCTAAAGGCTATCTCGCGTATGTATCTGCTGAAAGTATGTTCCTTCAGGATGAGGGCATCAGAATTTATAGAAACAGGTTTCCACCCTCTTCTACTATTCAGTATGGTAGGATAAAACTGGGTCTTATAGAAAACATCATCTGGAATTCCCAACATATTGGTACGTAAGGGTTCCAGGAAGGAAACCTGGCTATAGCTTTCAGGGTATCCGGCCTTTACTTCCGGAGAGCTACTCATCACAGATACGAGTTTCTGCTGCTGGTAGGACCAGTCCTGTAGATCTACCATGAACTGAATTTGGTTCATGACAGGAACCTGCAAATAGCCTAATGCTTCCGGCTTTATCTCTGCGTTGATAATGTACCCTTCCTTTTCATCCATCCAGTCTACGGTGTATTTCAGAAAAGAGCTTAAGTCTTCCAGTTGCTCACCGAGGGAAGATTCAATGAGTGAGTGGGACCTTTTGTTGGTAAAACGAGCCGGTCTACCATCAGGAAATAAGCTGAACTGGACCATGCCCCAGTGTACCTGTTCCATCATGAGCTGAGAAGCTGGAGGAACTAAAAAGCTGTCTACCTTGGTAGGTGTGGGATAATCATAATCTCTGATGAAAGAACCTACATTGATAGACCTGGGATTTTTATGATCCAGGCTAAAGAATCTCAGGTAAGAGGTCGTTTTCTCAATTCCTCTACTTTTATATTGAGAAGAAAGGATGTAATCAGGATGATTTTTATAATCAAAGCTGGCCGGATAAGAGGATTCCGGTAAGGCAAACCAGAGGTGAACCTGATCGCACTGATCATCTAAATTACTGATCTTGACATCAGCATCCCTGACTTCTATTACGACATTGAGCTTAAACCCGTCATTGTAAAGGCTTACATTGGCACTAGAAGGAGCATTTGGTCCCACAGCTTCCTCATAAGAGCGGTGGAATAGCTCCTTTAGTTCAAAGTCAGGTTGTTGCCCTATTAAAAAACAAGGAAGAAAAAACAGAAGTTGTATGAAGTTTTTTCCTGGCATACCTATAAAGTATCTCTACAACAAATTCTCACAGACGCGATATTCTGGTTTGAAAAGCTGCCAGTACCTGATTTACGATTAGGTAACAAGTATTCTTCAATTCTGGAGGGTAAAAACCCGTCAGTAGGGAAAGAAAATCAGTTTATTAATTTAGTGATTAAAATTTATCAGTCCAAGAACTATTTCAATCATTCTTAGCCTATTTACCTATAATACAGAATATTCTCCAATTACCCTTATAAATCAGCGGTTTTCGATTTAATCATACATTTGAAATAATGAATAGAGGAGGAATTTTTAGCATTAAGAAGCTCCTTTCAGTAGTTTTATATCATGATCATTCACATATATACAGATGGTGGTTCGCTGGGGAATCCAGGCCCGGGGGGATATGGCGCAGTACTGAAATTTCATCAACATAGAAAGGAGCTATCAGAAGGGTACAGGATGACCACAAATAACCGCATGGAATTACTGGCCGTCATCAGAGCATTAGAAGCTCTTAAAAAGCCTGGAATGGAAGTACATGTATTTACAGATTCCCAATATGTACAAAAAGCTGTCAGTATGGGGTGGGTATTTAACTGGGAGAAAAAGCAGTTTAAGGGGAAGAAGAATGCTGATCTCTGGAAAGAATTTTTAAAAATCTACCGAAAGCATAAAGTATTTTTCCACTGGGTAAAGGGTCATAGTGGAGTACCTGAAAATGAGAGATGTGATGAATTAGCGAAAGCAGCGGCCAGGAAAGGGCGACTACTAATCGATTTTGGCTATGAAAACGGGTAAGATTTTCATGATCTGACAATAATCTTTCATGTCAGGTGTAAGTGATTATCCTCTTCAATCAAATCCTCTGAGTCTGCAAGGAGGAATTAATAGTTTTTCTTTTAATAGGTGTTTTAATTAAAAAAATCTAAGGCAAATACCCCCAAACCCTTTCATATGAGCAGATTTTAACTTATATTTATTCACAAGTTATCCACACTTCAAGTCTTACATTTAACACTTACCCAGGTGAAAAAGCTTTTACCATTGCTCATCGTTTCTGCATTTGCCTTAGGCATGCTCCTAACCTTTGCTACCATCAGCTTCTCAACTGAGAAAAATACCCTCCCCGCTCCTCCCATGAAACGTATATCTGCTATCCAGGATAATCAGGAGATTAGTTCTTATCTGGTTAATCAGACAGCTACTAATGCTGTAGCAGATAATAGTGATGAAATCCCTGTGGTACAGTCTGTAGCTCATCTGGGTTCTTCTGAAGAAGAAGTCATCCCAGCTACCACCAGATAAACTCCAATTTGTAACGAACTTAATTCAAGTCTTACATCCCACTTAGAACTTTATTTTTACCATTCGCGGAGAATCTCGAATTTTACGAGATATAGTTTCTATTATTGTCGCTGAGTGTAGGCTAATCTGTGTTTTCGGATTTCGTCTAATTCTTAGCAAGACTATATGAAACAAAATCTACTTTCATTTATTCTCTTACTTAGCTTCTGTTTTACTTTCGCCCAGAATGATTGGTTTGTCAGTTTTGGACAAAGCCCTGATGAGGTAAA
This sequence comes from Bacteroidota bacterium, assembly GCA_038520955.1. Taxonomy (GTDB): domain Bacteria; phylum Bacteroidota; class Bacteroidia; order J057; family J057; genus JBCBKZ01. The sequence goes on from JBCBKZ010000670.1 coordinate 2,693, forward strand.
AACCTTTCTGGAAGGGAAAAACTATTTACAGACTATTCAAGAAGATACTGAGCTTCAGAGAATGTTAGCCGTAGTGGAAGACGGCAAACAAGTTGAGTACGTATTTAAAAGTGGGAAATTGATCGCAACTTCTGTTAGAAGAGAGTACACTTCTAAAGCTGAAGCGAAAATCCGTCTGCAAAGTACCCTTAGGTACATGGAAAATGTAAGTGCGGGTGAGATAGAGAAAACCTCAGAAGGTAATACTACCTGCTACTATGTAAAAGCCAAAGGTAGACATCTTAAATTATTTGTTCTCCCTGGACAAATAGATGTTCACGGCCAGATTCTCCAGCTAACAGCCATCAATAAAGAACAAGGAAAGACCATTCCTGAAAATAAGTTCTACTATGATTCTGATATGATGGAGCAATATGCCGAAGAAAAAGCGAAAAGAATAGAGCTTGCGGCTAAGAGCGTTTCTGACGTGAGCAGCCCCAAAAAGAAAAATAAAAACCGAGACAAGGGAAAAAGATAAGAGTCACAAATATTTTTACTTAAAAGGTCTTCCCACACAAGGAAGACCTTTTTTATTTTCCAGCCTTACCTCAGATCTTTGTCATGGCTGGTTATCCTTCCATCCGTCATTTCCACCGTCCTGTCACTAGCTCTGGCAAAATCTTCATCATGAGTAACTGCTATGATGGTTTGATGATAGGATTCAGAGAGCTGCTTAAATATTTCCAATACAATCTGAGTGTTCTTACTATCAAGGTTTCCAGTAGGTTCATCTCCCATGATGATGGCA
>JBCBKZ010000671.1:0-3477 GCA_038520955.1 Bacteroidota bacterium
ATTCTTGGGAATAAGTAGGGAAGGTACCTTAGGTGTTAGATTCATAACCGCTACCTGGGTAGCATTTGGGTAAATCCATGTACCATCTCCCATGCTGGAGTAGTTAGCCTGAAAGTTTCTCACCGTTTGAAAGAAGAGGTACTTCCCGTCCTCACTGAATACCGGAGAATTATCTGAGAAGAAGCTACTTGTAATCTGATAGCTCGTATCCTTATCTACCTCATATAGAAAAATGGCATCATTGGAGTTCTCCATTCCCTTTGTGTAGGCAATCCACTTAGCATCCGGCGACCAGCTGATGTCATAGTAGAATCTTCCTCCATGACCATAGTTCCAGCGATAAGATCCTATTACCTTAGAAGCCCCACTAGCCACATCCATCATGAAGATCTGATTGGTCTCATCTATGAAGGCAAGCTTCTTACCGTCAGGCGACCAGTGGAGGTTATACCCAAAGCCTTTCTTTCTATCCGTCAGCTTGCGGGTCTTTCTATCACCTGTCATTTCTTTCAGGTAAACCTCAAACTCCCCTGAGACATCACTCCAATAGGCAAGGGTTTTCCCATCTGGAGACCAGGAAGGATTTCTTTCAAAACTACCGCTACTCTGGCTGAGATTTTCTACATAGCCTTCCTTCTTAGGCACATCAAAGAGTTCTCCTCTGGCTTCAAATATGATTCTCTCTCCCTTAGGAGAAGGGGTCATATTGTTTACCCTGGAACCCACGGAAACAGATCTTGGCATTTCTACGGAAAGATCACTAATCACATTAGCCTCTACAGGCTTAAACCCATCATTACTTGTATCTAAGAGGTATAGATTACCTCCTTTTTCGAAAACAATTTCTTTACCTCCTGCTGACATATAAGAGATATCAAAGTCCTTAAAGAAGGTTACCTGAGAAGTAGCCTTGGTCTTTGTATTGTACTTCCAGAGATTCATGCGCATCTCCTTATCCTGGTCAGAAACGAAGTATACATGATCTCCAACCCAGGCAGGCTTTCCGTCAGTAGCTCTATTCTCTGTGATATTTTCTGCTGTATTATTCTCCAGGTCATAGATGATGATATCTGAAGCCAGTCCTCCTCTATAGCGCTTGAAGGGATAATTTTCTGTAATCTTGGTGATATAGGCCAGGTATTTTCCATCAGCAGAATAGCTCGCTAGCTCGCCATAAGGAACCTTGAGTTTCTTAGGATATCCACCTGTAACGGGTATCTCATAAAACTGCCTGTACCTGGACATACCGGACTCTCTTGCAGAAGCAAACAGCAGGCTATTTCCATCCGGATGCCATTCTATCATTCTATCTGAGAAAGAAGAATAGGTCAGTCTGGTAGGAACACCTCCTGTGGAAGGCATGACATAGACATCCAGATTTCCATCATAGGCAGCCGTGTAAGCTATGGACTTGCCGTCAGGAGAAAACCTTGGATAGCTTTCTTCTCCGGGGGAGTGGGTAACCTGGACGGCCTGACCTCCTTCTTTGGGCATGACCCAAATATCTCCTCCATAGACAAAGCAGATCTGAGTGTATGATACATCCAGAAAGCGCATTAAGCGTGCGTTGATCTGTCCGGAGACTTGAATAAGAATGGATAAACAAAAACTTAAGGTGAGAATGGTAGATTTCATAGGGTGATTGTTTGTAAGAGAAAGATAGCCATTGAATGACAGACTTTCTTTAGAAGAGAAGATATTATCGACCAACAACTGGACTTAGCCTACCTCTTTCGAATCCTTGAAAAACCTCTGTTGTTCGAGGCACATTTATTCCCTTATTTGCGGCCTTAACCAGAGTCCCTATGCTGAGCAAATACTTCCAGTTTGAAAACCGTCAAACCAGCTTACGTCAGGAAATAACCGCCGGTATTACCACCTTCCTGACAATGGCCTACATCATTTTTGTCAATCCCAGCATACTCTCGGAAGCGGGCATGGACAGAAGTGCTTTAATTGTGGTAACTTGTTTGATAGCGGCTATTTCTACCATTTTGATGGGGGTCATCCCGAATGTGCCTATAGCCATGGCACCGGGAATGGGCATGAATGCCTTCTTTACCTATACCCTGGTACAGACCTATGGCATGAGTTGGCAGGCTGCATTGGGGATCGTATTCTGGGCGGGGTCCATCTTCCTGATTCTCTCATTGGTAGGTGCCAGAGAAAAAATCCTTCAGGCCATCCCTGATTCGCTCGTTTCTGCCATCGCCGCAGGGATAGGCTTATTCATTCTGTTTATTGGGATGAAGAACATGGGCCTTATTGTGGGCAATCCTGCTACGCTGCTTAGTCTGGGCACCTTCACGCCAGAGGTCATACTAGGCATCATAGGTCTTTTCATCAGCATCATTCTCTTAGTTCAAGGCATTCAGGGAGCCATACTGATTGGCATTGTGGTGATCACCATCTTGGCCATGATACTGGGTAAGGTAGATCTTCCCACACAGATATTCTCAACGGATCTTTCCATTTCTGCTATCAGTTTTGAGTTTGATCTGTGGGCAGCACTTAAGTGGAGCCTTATTGGGCCTATTTTCGCGCTCATGTTTATTGACCTCTTTGACACGCTGGGCACCCTGGTAGCCTGTGCTCATGAGGCCAAACTGGTGGAGAAAGATGGAAAGATTAAAAACCTGAATAAAATGCTCAACATAGATGCGATAGCCACCATGCTTAGTGGGGTTCTGGGCTCTTCTCCTACTACTTCCTATGTAGAATCTGCAAGTGGAATAGCTGCCGGTGGGAAAACAGGTTTTACCTCGGTGGTTACGGGGGCACTCTTTCTTATCTCTTTACTATTCATACCCGTCATAGGCGTGGTTCCAGCCTATGCTACGGCTCCTGCCCTTATTATTGTGGGGATGATGATGCTGAAATCTATTAAGAATATTCAGTTTGATGCCTACGAGGAATCCTTCCCCGCTTTGCTAACTATTACTACTATGGTCTTCAGTTTCCAGATTTCTACTGGTTTAGCCATTGGATTCCTCTCCTGGGGCATTATCAAGCTCTTTTTGCTAAAAGTGAAGGAAATCAGCTGGGTTATGTGGATTATTATGGCCTTATCAGCTTTGAGCTTAGTAGTATGATGTACCTAAAATTAGGTATAAATTAGGTATAGAAGTGAAATGTGGAGTTTTAAAACCATTTTCACCCAAAATCCTTACTTTTTCTTGTGAAAGTATCTTTTTCCACAAACACAATCCCCTTGTGAGTGGTTATACTAGCATATGACAATTTCCTTATGTACCTATAATTTGGTATATAGATATTGATAGTTTCGAATAAACTACCTAATATTGTTATCGAACTGTTCTTTCAAGGTTTTTTTGTAAAAATAATGATGCGTATAGTCGAACATACGCATATATTTTTCGTTACTAATTTAGAATAAGTCTAAATAAAGACAAGCTCTTATGTCAGAGAATACTATTACACCTATTGTAGAGTTGAGCGAGGATGAAAAAATCATTC
>JBCBKZ010000672.1:0-3474 GCA_038520955.1 Bacteroidota bacterium
TGTCTTCGAGTTGCTCCATGGTGCGGGCCCCGATAATGACACTGCTTACCCAAGGCTGCAAACGCAACCAAGCCAGGGCAACCTGGGCAAAAGAAACTTGGTGTTTTTTGGCTACGGTCTCTACTGCTTTGAATACTTTCTCCTGCAATGGATTTACCTTGCTTTCCTGTAGTTCAAACAGTTCTCCACTGTACCCGAATTTTTTCTCACGGTATTCCTTGGCTTCTCTTTCAGCTGCAAAAATAGATTCCTGCTTATCTCTCTTGGTATCTTCTGTCATGAGCACCTCACCTGCAGTATACTCACTGTACATCTGCTCTATGGAACGGTACTTCCCTTCAAGCTCCTCTTGCCACTTTTGAGAAATTCTGTCTATCTCGTCTTGTGCAGCCTGGTATTCTGGAATCTGGTCCATGATAAACTCTGAGTCTATGTAAGCAATGCGCTGTGCATAACTCAGACTGATTCCCGTAAAAAACAGGGCTAATATTAAGGTCCACTTTTTCATATAGGTTTACTTTTAGGTATTTCTTCCTCTATACATACTCCATTTTCCCCTTAAATATACACCACAGGGAAACATAACTGACACAGTTATACATAAATGTACCACGGTAGTGGAATATGCGACCCATTATGGGCGATCAAATGGCCTTTTAGAACTGCTGTCCGATGATAAAGTGGAACTGACTACCCGAAGGTGTAGGGTCCAGATTTCTGTTTACAGGGTCGAAACCGTAAGCCCAGTCAAGTCCCAATAGACCTACCATAGGCAGCATCACACGGACACCTGCTCCCAGGGTTCTTTTTACATCAAATGGATTATAGTTTCTAAAGTCAGGATACCCATTTCCTGCTTCTGCAAAGGCAGCTACCCATACAGGCGCAGACTGGTTCAGGGTAAGTGGCTGACGTAACTCCACTACCATCCTGTTATATATAGGGAAGTTGTCGTTATTGTTATTCAAGGCCTGGTCAGGATACCCTCTCAGGGCGATGATCTCCAGCCCGGATAGTGCGCCGAAGTTGTTTGTCAACATACCCGATCCACCCAGGGTGAAACGCTCAAATGGAGAGATAGCTATATCTCTGTTGTATCTACCCAGATATCCGGCCTCTACCTTGGCACTGACCACCATATTCCCTACGATGTTCCAGAACCAGTTAGAGTTGAAACGCCATTTGTGGTATTCAAGGAACTTGAATCTTTCTGCATCAGTATCCACTCCTGACACATCCCTTCCCAGTAGAGAATAAGGAGGCGTAGCTTCTACAGATAGAGAAAGAATAGATCCACTTCTAGGATAGATAGGTGCATCTACACTGGAACGCTCAAATGACTGCTTCAGCGTTACAATGTTAATGAAGGCTTTATCCTCACCCACAAATCCCGGGAAGAAGCCTGATGGGTTCTGAATATCATAGTATTTAAACCCAACAGATGTGAAGGAGCGGAAGAAGTCATCAGGGAACTTCAATCTTCTACCGAAGTCTACTGATGTATTGAAGATACTATTTCTGAATCGCTCAGAGTTAGTGAAGAATCCTCCGTTCTGGAATACCAGGTAAGAAGCGTTAACCCCTAATGAGTTAGGTTTCTTTCCTCCCAGCCATGGCTCCAGGAAGGAAATGGAGAAGTTTCTGTATCCTACCCCGTTCATCTGGAAAGAAAGACTGAGTCTCTGTCCATCTCCGGAAGGAACAGGTCTCCAGGCACCCGGATCAAATATTCTCTTGGCAGCGAAGTTGTTGAAGGCCAGCTGTACTGTCCCCACAAATCCACCTGCTATCACATTACCATTTATGTCTCTTACACGGCCTCCCCAGCCACCTTGTAGCTGTAATTGGTCAGAAGGTTTCTCCGTTACGGAGTACTTAATGTCTACTGTACCTGTTTTCTGGTTAGGAATAGGCGCTATCCCTAAACTTTCCTGGTCAAAGTAGTTAAGGGCTAATACTTCTCGCTGACTCCTGATGATATCCGCTCTACTGAACTTCTGTCCCGGAGAGGTACGTATCTCACGAAGAATTACATTGTCAGCAGTTTTGGTATTTCCTTCAACGATTACTCGTCTGATGGTAGCCTGAGGACCTTCCTGCATTCTTAACTCCAGGTCTATGGAGTCTCCGGCTACTCTCACCTCTACCGGCTGCACATTGAAGAAAAGGTAGCCATTATCTACGTAGAGTGAACTTACGTCTCCACTGTTAGGATCTCCTGTTAGGCGTTGATTCAGCTTCTCAAGGTCGTACACATCACCCTTTTTCACCCCAAGTACCTGACTAAGGATCTCAGAGTTATACTTCAGGTTTCCAGACCAGTTGATGTCTCTGTGATAGTATTTCACCCCCTCATACACGGTCATTTCAACGGTAACAAAGTCGTCTCCATTTCTGAAGACAGTGTCCATTTCGATGTTAGCATCTCTGTAACCCAGGCTATTATATTCTGCTAACAGTCCGTCTTTGGCTTCTCTGTATGTCTTAGGCACATACTTTGAGCGTTGCCAGAATTTCAATGGGTTCTTAACGTGTATCTTTTTGAGTTTCTTAATGACCTTCTTATCCGTCAGTGCCTCATTATCATTCACTACTATCTGGTCTATCTTTACTTTCTTTCCTCTATCTACCAGGATTTTCACTGCCACTCCATTCTTCAAGACCTTATCAGGATCAGAGTTAATGGTAACCTTGGTGTTGTAGAAACCCTTTTCTACGTAGAAGTTTCGGATAATTCTTTTAGCTGACTGTTGTTTGGAGTCAGTGAGGATGGTGCCTCTGATGAAGTTGATCTTTTCTCTGAGGTCATCAGCCTGGGACTTGGAAATCCCTTCGAAGGAAAACTGAGCGATACGAGGTCTTTCTGTAACTTCTATGACCAGTGAGATGGTTTGCTCATTGATGGCTGTGTATCCTACTCTGACATCTGAGAAGATATTTTCTGTCCACAGCCTTTTGATGATGTCTGATATCTGCACGCCGGGTACGGTAACCACATCTCCAACGGCTATACCTGAAACGGCTATGATGGCATTTTCATCACTGAACTCTGCCCCTTCAACCTGAATATCAGCGACTATATACTTTTTCTGGTCCTTGGCATTAAACTGTGCCTGAGACTGCGCGCTTAGGAAAATCCCCAGTAGGAGGAGGATGAAATTTCTCATGAATCTACTTTCTGTATTTGATCACTGACTTTGCCGAAGCGTCTTTCTCTTTTCTGGAAGTCAAGAATAGCTTCGTACAAATCTTCCCTTCTAAAGTCAGGCCAGTATTTAGGTGTCATAAACAGTTCTGAATAGGCTATCTCCCAAAGGAGGAAATTACTTATCCTGAACTCGCCAGAGGTCCTAATGAGCAATTCCGGATCTGGCATATCTGCCGTACTCAAAGCTTTACTCACTATCTGCTCGTTTATATCCTCTGGATTAATTTTCCCTTCCTGAACGTCTCCGGCCAGTCTGCGGGTGGCTG
>JBCBKZ010000673.1:0-3469 GCA_038520955.1 Bacteroidota bacterium
AAAGTACTATTGACAATATTAGCTGGAGAATGCCTAAGAAAAATGGTTCCTGTTTCTCCTACTACATTTTGGGCAAAGAGAGAATTTGAGATCAGCAATGGAGAAGAAAAGTATTTTCTAATAATAGGCCGATTATTGCTTGGCTGATTTTCCCGGAAAATACAGCGCTCAATAGACAGTTCTTTGTCCGCATATATACCTGCGGTGTTCTGAAAAAACTCGGAATCTGTGATGGTGGTTTTAGTTTCTAGCCAAAGTAGACTCCCATTGATTTGATGGAAATAACATCCTGAAATTAGTAGGCTACTAGGCGATATCCATTTGCCATTTATTGTGTAAACCCCCCAGCCATCAATGGATAAAAAAGAGGTATTAGTAATGGTCAAATCCTCTAGCTTAGAAAAAATTCCACCTTCCGTTAGCTCACGAAAAATACAATTAGATACTTCAAATATTGAAGTGCTGTCACTTATGAAGGCTGCATATATACCAGAAAGGGTTGAAGAAATAGAGGCGATTTTGAGATCATTTGGGTCTTTATGAGTGTATGAGCCATCAGCATTATGTTGAATAATGAAGCCATCTAGTATCGAATTGGCGTTGGTTTGGCTAATTGAGACTATCCTTAAACTATTATCATTAGTAGTAGCGGGATTTCCTATTTCTCCTTCCAGGATGCTATGGTTACCCGGAAGGTTCCTTTCTGATAAGCTAGATTCATTCCCCGCGAATCCTCCATACACTTTCAGATCTTTTCTTATATGGAAGCTGGCCCCCATAACCGAGGTCCGGTAGACAAACATTTCCATAGAAGAGGTTATAGGGGAGTAAGACCCTTGTGCCACCCATACTTCCTGAACTTCATTACAGGAATTTGCATAGGTCAGCGCATCACTCAACTCCTGGTAAGCATTTACCCAGCTACTTCCATCTCCTGACCCAGAGGCGTTTTTATCCACATATACTCTACTGATGCTGGAGCAAACAGGAGAAAACTCCAAAGCTCCCATATCCACTATATTCTCCTGAATTCTGCTGTTTCCCTGAAGGTCTGAAAGGTTGGTAGCATAGGTGGAATTACCTGTATTCCTGGCGGGGCTATTTGATCTTAGTCTGTAATCATGACTAAACTCTCCTACAAATTCCGGGTATTGATCTATGTTATTAGATCCTGCTCCAATCCATCCTCCCTGATAGATGCAGTTTTCAATGAGGGTATTGGCATTATTTCCTTCGACATTAGCATCAAAATCAAACGGATCCGCATTCCTGGCTCCGTTTCCCCAAAAGATAGAATTGGTGATAAATGCACTTCCGCTTACCCTGATAGAAGCGCCAATCCCATCATCTGCTCGATTAGCATGGAAAGTACAATTAGTGGCGGTTAAGTGTGTATTTGGCCCTATGGCAATAGCACCTCCTCCTTGATTATCTGCAAAATTATCTCCGAAAACACAGTTTTCGACAAAGAGATTAGGAGAGATAGAAGCCATTGCACCCCCAAAATCTGCACTAGTATTTCCTATGAAGTAGCAACTAGAAAATTTGGCATCTTTTGTACCTTCAATGTAAACGGCTCCACCATTATTACCCGCAGAATTATTGAGAAACCAGCAGTTTTCTATCGTGGGATCTGCATCTACAATTGATAAGGCTCCTCCCTCAGTAAGGCTGATAGAAAGCCCATCGTCTTCAATGATATTAAATTCAAAACTGGTATTCCTGATAACAGGATTGCATACCTGTCCTGAGCTTGCCTGAATGATCATGCCTGCTCCCCACTTACTATTGACAAAATCAAATGATTCTATCTTACCTTCCCTGATGATAAATCCATCAAAAATGGTGGAATTATTTAAATCAGTTCCAGTCACTACATGGTGGGAATAATCTGTTCCGAGGTTCCCACTAAGAATGGTAGGATGGCCCTTAAAATCTCTCTGGGAAATATTAACTTCTGCTCCATCAAATCCTCCATACATGGCTACTCCACTTACCAACTCAAAGGTATAGGAGGGGTCAATAGCTGGGGCTGGGATATATATTCCTTCTGCCACCCATATCTCCTGAATTTGGGAACATGAATTAGCTGTGGCGAGTGCATCCTGAAGATCTGTATAAGCATCATTCCAGGAGGAACCATTATTTAGACCGTTGGCAATTTGGTTAACATAAAGACGGTTCACAGTAGGGCACTGTGCATTTGCTTCTGTAATTACCCATAAAGTTTGGCATATCATCAAGGCTGCCATCCAAAAAAAGTCAATGGTCTTTTTCATAGTCAAAGTGTTTAGTGAATGGTTAAGGATTACCCTCAGAAACCCATTATGAGGAGAGTGAGTATTAAGCCAGGGCAATTGAAGATGCCTGGTCCTTTGTCTGAAAAAGAATGATAAAAGGGATAGGAGGAATGAGGTTACTGAAGGACTTGTTTAGTGTTTATATAGTTAAGGAATAAAAGGTCTATAGAGAATGAAGTTTGAAGGAAAGAATGGGCCATTCTATTCGAATGACCCATATATTCATTTCTCAAATAGGACTTATTTAGTTATCACTAATCTTAGGGTCTCCATTTGCTTTCCGGAAACCGCCTGAAGCATATACACGCCATCAAAGAGTTCTGGAAGCTGGATGCGGGTTTCTATTTTCGGATTCTGGAATTTTCCGGTCCAGACTACATTGCCCATCTTATCAGTGATTCTTACTGAAGCAGGACTTGTCCAGCTTTCAGGGAACTGTAGGGAGAATACGCCATTGCTTGGGTTAGGATAGGCAGACATTTTCTCAGCTTCTTCGTTGAAAGAAGGAGCTTGTCCTACGATCTGGAATGATACGCCAAAGGCACTTCCTGCTGCTCCTTCTCCGTCCATTTCACTGTAAGGGGTTGCCAGAAGCTTGTAGGTTCCATTAAATAGGAAGCCTGGGTTTAGCTTACCTTCATTGTCTCCAAATAGGGCCCAAGGTTCAAGGTTTTCTACTTTGCTGAAATCAATACTACCTGCCAGTTCAAAGGCTACACTTTTCACTTCTCCATCTGAGATAGCCATGATGTTTACTGGATTCTTAGGTAATTCATATACACCTCCTTCTTCTAGTAAGAATAGCTTCTCTTGTGTTAATGCATCCACCATGATAAATCCAGAGATTTTGGAATTGGCAGATTCATAAGGACCTCTGTCCACAGAAGGACCTGAGATGCGGAAGTTGCCGTCCAGATCTCTTGGCCCAATGGCCGCTGCGTTTAATCCAGAGTTAATACCAGGGCTTCCGGCTAAGAGTCTGAAATTATCTGCAGCAGGATTTACAAATAGTGGGTTAGCGTTGATATTGGCTACTCCAGGCCATCCATACTCCATGATGGAATAGCTGACACTTAAGTTCCCGTTAGGATCATAGAGATAAGATAAAGCTGGTAAAGGGAAAGAATTAGGGTCATTGTAATTCCCCCAAAAGATGCTATTTACTATTT
>JBCBKZ010000674.1:0-3455 GCA_038520955.1 Bacteroidota bacterium
GAAATAGACTATGATTACCTGGTGTTAGCCACGGGCAGTAAGACCAACTTCTTCGGTATGGAAAAGGTAGAAGAGCATGCAGTAGGGATGAAAAATATCCCTGAAGCATTAGACCTTCGCCATATGATTCTTCAAAATTTTGAACAGTACTTACAGGAGCCAGAAAATAAAGAGCTACTACAATATGTGGTAGTGGGAGGAGGACCTACAGGAGTAGAGACAGCCGGTGCACTGGCAGAATTGAAAAAGCATGTATTACCGAAGGACTATCCTGAAATTGACTGGGAACAAATGGAGATCACTTTGATAGAAGCCAGTGGAGGACTTTTAGGGGGGATGAGTGAAAAGTCAACTAAAAATGCACTCAAAGGCTTAGAGAAAATGGGGGTGGAGGTACTCCTAAATCATATGGTGAAGGATTACGACGGGAAGAAAGTAGTAGCCAATGACAAAGAGATCCCTGCGGGAGCTGTTATTTGGGCAGCTGGGATAAAGGGGGCTATGATAGAAGGACTGGATGAGATAAACCTGGAGAGAGGAAACAGGGTAGCTGTAGACACCTATAACAGGGTGATAGGATACGAGGATATTTTTGCGCTGGGAGATCTCGCCATGATGAAAATGGAGAAGTACCCTAACGGGCATCCGCAGGTAGCTCCGGTAGCCATGCAGCAGGGAGAGTTGTTGGGTAAAAACCTGAAAAGGGCCAGCAAATCTCAGGAGTGGAAGGCCTTCGACTATTTCGATAAGGGTTCCATGGCGACCATTGGAAGAAACAAAGCAGTGGTAGACATGGGTAGAATTCACCTGAAAGGATTGATTGCCTGGCTGACGTGGATGTTTGTTCACCTACTGTTCCTCATAGGGTTTAGAAACAAACTCGTAGTGTTTGTGAACTGGATTTGGAGCTACTTCACCTATGACAAAGGTACAAGGGTGATTATAAGGCCTTTCAAAAAGAAATCAGAAGAAGCTTTGACCATTTAGAATAAGTAGTTGATTAACCAGGCAGATAGTTTTTCGCTATCTGCCTTTTGTTTTTTGAACCCACTACAAGCAGACTCGTAGATTATTTGCATAAGTGATATTTCACGCATTACTTCCGTCATGGATTTAAAAGCAAGCATACAGGAAAAAGCACATACTCTTTTTGAAGAAACCCTGGAGAATAGAAGGCATATTCACAAACATCCGGAGCTTTCTTTTAAAGAGGAAAAAACAGCTTCCTTTGTTTCAGCCAAGCTGGAAGGAATAGGTATTCCTGTTCAGACAGACGTAGCAGGGCACGGAGTAGTAGGTATCATAGAAGGAGAGAAAGCTGTAGGTGGGCCTGTAATAGCCCTAAGAGCAGATATGGATGCCCTTCCTATCATAGAAGAAAACGAGGTCTCATACAGGTCAGTGAATAAGGGAGTCATGCATGCTTGTGGCCATGATGTACATACTTCCTCCTTATTAGGGACTGCCCGGATTCTCAATGATATTAAATCTCAGTTTGCAGGCACGGTTAAACTGGTCTTCCAACCTGCAGAAGAACGTTTCCCCGGAGGTGCTTCTCTCATGATTAAAGATGGCGTGCTGGAGAATCCGCATGTACAGGCTATCTATGGCCAACATGTACAACCTTATCTGGATAGCGGGAAAATAGGCATCAGGAAAGGCATGTATATGGCTTCAGCTGATGAGATTTACATGACAGTAAAAGGGAAAGGGGGCCATGCTGCCCATCCCGCTACTTTTATAGATCCTATCATCATCACCTCTCAGATACTCGTTACCCTGCAACAGGTAGTGAGCCGTTCTGATCCGAGAATTCCTTCTGTATTGTCTTTCGGAACCATTAGAGGGGAAGGCGCCACTAACGTCATTCCTGATCAGGTATATGTGGAAGGGACCTTCAGAACTATGAACGAGACGTGGCGGGCTGAAGCTCACAAGAAAATCCACGACATAGCCCATAACATAGCCGCCAGTTTTGGCGCTACTGTGGAGCTGGATATTAAGAAAGGCTATCCGGTCCTATACAATGATGAGCTAAGAACAGAGAAAGCCTATAAATATATCACAGAATATGTAGGAGAAGAAAATGTAGTGGACCTGGATCTATGGATGGCAGCCGAAGATTTTGCCTATTATACGCAGGAGATTCCCGGCTGTTTTTACAGAATTGGGACCAGAAATGAGGAAAAGGGAATCATTCATGGACTGCACACATCCAGATTTGATATAGATGAGGAAGTGCTAAAACATTCTCCCGGCCTAATGGCCTGGATAGCTGTGAATGCCCTGAAAGAGGAATAAAATTAGGTTACAGGAATAAGCTCCAGTTTGTGGAGGGCGTCTTCAGAAGCTCTTTGTTCAGCTGTCTTTTTATTTTTTCCTTCTCCTACACCCAGTACGCTGGTACCTACCTTGGCCTGGATGCGGAAAATTTTATTTCTCCCATCACCATTTTCTCCTATGACCTCAAACTCCAGTAGACCTAGTTTAGATTTCTGGACGTATTCAATCAGCTTATTCTTAAAGCTAATGGTCTGGCGCTCCAAATCAGGGAGGTTTACATGAGGTTCCAGGATGCGGCTGTGGATGAACTGCTTGGTCTTCGGATAGCCCATGTCCAGGTAAACAGCCCCGATAAAAGCTTCCAGGGCATCTCCATACATAGATTCATTAACTATGCCTGTCTGGCGGTGATCTATGAGTCCGTCAATATGAAGTTTCTTACAGATGTCATTAAGGGATTTCCTGTTGACAATCTTGGACCGCATTTCAGTGAGAAAGCCTTCGTCTTTGGTAGGATAAATTTTGAAGAGAAACTCAGACACTACTGAGTCGAGAATAGAGTCTCCTAAAAACTCTAGCCGTTCATTACAGCCTTTGGCATTAGCTTTGTCCTTTTTGGATCTACGGATAGTAGAACTATGGGTGAGGGCTAATCTATACAAGAATACCTCCCTCGGCGTAAATCCAGAGATACGACGAACCTCCTTAATGAATGATAAGTCCGGGGAAAGGTAGCTGTTGTAAAATTTCCTCAATAAGAACAAAACGGACAATAGTTTAGCTGTAACTCATACAAATATAACTACAGTTAGAGGCATTCCCAAGCGAATCAGGTGTGAACCAGCCGATTATGAGCTTGTTTCCCCACCATACTTTGGTCAATGAATGAGAAAGGAGGGGCTAAAAAAGAAAAAGCGCTACCTGAGTAGCGCTTGTTTTTTCAGCTTACGTAAGCAAAACTTACTTAACGTTTTCAGCCAGGTAATTAGTAGAATCACCTACTGTAACGATTTTTTCAGCTGCTTCGTCAGGGATACTGAGGTTGAATTCTTTTTCAAATTCCATAATCAGTTCCACAGTATCAAGAGAATCAGCGCCCAGATCATTAGCAAAGCTAGCCTCAGGAGTAACTTCTGATGGCTCAACTCCTAATTTATCCACGATGATTCCTT